>JAZUQE010000184.1:0-4255 GCA_045605575.1 Faecousia sp.
GGGCAAAGCCGGGCAGCACCCGGGAGGCATGGAAGTCGTCGAACAGTTTGCCGCCGAACTCCAGATACAGTTTGCCGCCCAGATCGTTGATGCGTTTGCGGATCTCGGACGACTGCTTTTCGATATACAGCTGATTGTCAAAACCGTGTTTGCACATAATCATGCCCCCGTTTCTCTTATCTCTCAACAAAATATTATTTTACCATATTTGCCGACTTTTACAAGACCGGAAACGGAATTTTGTCGATGAAAAAAACACCCGCGGCCTGACCGCGGGTGTTTCAAAAAGTGCTTTAACCAAAGACTGCCAGCAGGAAGCCTGCGGCGATGGCCGAACCGATGACGCCGGCCACGTTGGGGCCCATGGCATGCATCAGCAGGAAGTTGGAGGGGTTAGCCTTCTGGCCCACGGTGTTAGACACACGGGCGGCCATAGGCACCGCGGAAACACCGGCGGAGCCGATGAGGGGGTTGACCTTGCCCTTGGTGGCCCAGCACATCACCAGACCGCCCAGCAGACCGCCCACGGTGGACAGAATGAAGGCGCACACGCCCAGGACCACGATCTTGATGGTCTGGCCGGTGAGGAAGTTGGAGCCGACCATGGTAGCACCCACGGAGGTGGACAGCAGAATGGTGACGATGTTCATCAGCGCGTTCTGCACGGTGTCAGACAGGCGATCGGTAACGCCGGTCTCCTTAAACAGGTTACCCAGCATCAGACAGCCGATCAGAGGAGCGGTGTCGGGCAGCAGCAGGGCTACGAACAGGGTGACTACGATGGGAAACACGATTCTTTCTGCCTTGGAGACAGTCCGGGTCTGGACCATCTTGATCTTTCTCTGCTCGGGGGTGGTCAGCAGCTTCATAAAGGGAGGCTGGATCATGGGGATCAGCGCCATGTAGGAGTAGGCTGCCACGGCGATGGCACCCAGCAGATGGGGAGCCAGCTGAGAGGTCAGGAAGATGGCGGTGGGGCCGTCCGCGCCGCCGATGATGCCGATGGAAGCAGCCTCGGGGCCGGAAAAGCCCAGGGCAATAGCGCCGAAGAAAGCGGCAAACACGCCCAGCTGTGCAGCGGCGCCCAGGACCAGGCTCTTGGGATTACTGAGCAGAGGACCGAAGTCGGTCATGGCGCCAACGCCCATGAAGATCAGACAGGGATAAATAGAAGTCTTTACGCCGATGTAGAAGAAGTCCAGCAGGCCGCCTTCCCGGAGGATGGTGCCGTAGGAATGGTAATTGGCATGACCTTCGGTCATGAAATTGGTCCACAGCTCCTGATTATACAGACCTGCGCCGGGCAGGTTGGTCAGCAGGCAGCCGAAAGCAATGCCGCACAGCAGCAGGGGCTCGAACTTCTTGACGATGGCCAGATACAGCAGAACGCAGGAGATGGCCAGCATGACCAGGTTCTGCCAGCCGCCTTCGGCCACAAAACCGGAAATGATCTTGGCAAAGCCGGAATCATTCCACAGGTCTAAGAGAATTTCACCAACATTGATCATTGGTAACCCTCCTTACGCGAGGACGACCAGAGTAGCGCCGGTGTCGACGGTAGAACCCTTCTGCACCAGGACCTGAGCCACAGTGCCGGCTCTGGGGGCCATGATCTCGTTTTCCATCTTCATGGCTTCCAGGATCACCAGAACGTCGCCTTCCTTCACAGCCTGTCCGGCAGAGACGTTGACCTTCAGAATGCTGCCGGGCATAGGAGCGTTGACAGCCTCACCGGCCACAGTGGCAGCGGGGGCGGGCGCAGCGGCAGGAGCAGGTGCGGCAGCGGGAGCGGCAACAGGCGCAGCGGCGGGGGCGGGAGCAATGGCTTCATACTCATCCAGGAGCATAGCCTTGCCGGCTTCGACCTCTACCTCGTAGGTGCGGCCGTTGAGAGTCACTTTATATTTCATGATTACTTAACCTCCTTGATGGAAATGAAACGCAGCTCGTTCAGGGGCTTGCCCATCTTGTCGGCTACGATAGCCATCAGCATGGCTGCGGTCTTGGGCTCCACATCGTGGAGCTTCAGCTGGCCGGCAGTGCCGGGGGCCAGCTCCTTGGACTCCTCGGCGGCCACAGGGGCGGCAGCGGGAGCGGCTTCGGGGAATTTCTTTTTCTTATTCTCGGCAGCAATGAAAAGCTTGCCCATGATCATCACGACTACCATCAGCAAAATGATGCCGAAGAAGACCACTGCATAACCCAGCAGAGCGATGACAGCGGCGCTGCCGATGGAAGGATTCAGCAGATGTTCGGGAAGAGCAGAAGTTAACATGGCGTTACCTCCTTAGGCCTCGGTAATGGTATAGGTGGCAACGTTCTCTTCCTTGGCCTTGCGCTCCTCCAGGAACTTCTCAGCCAGGTTGGGGAAGGCAATGTAGCTCAGCACATCCTCGTCGGACTTAGCCAGATCGCCCAGCTTTTCACGGGTGGGCTCCACGATGGGGGCCAGGGTGTCGGCATAGCGGCCGGTCAGAGGCTGCTCGTCGCCCAGGATCAGCTTCTGGATCTCGGGGTTGATGGGAGCGGGCGTACGGCCGTATTCACCGCGGCAGTAAGCCTTGATCTCTTTGGAGACCTTCTTGTAGCGCTCGCCGGTCAGCACGTTGGTAACTGCCTGCACGCCGACCATCTGGCTGGTGGGAGTGACCAGGGGAGGATAGCCCAGATCGGCACGGACCTTGGGAGTCTCCAGCAGAGCCTCGTCGAACTTATCCAGAGCGTTCATCTGCTTCAGCTGGCTCAGCAGGTTGGAAAGCATGCCGCCGGGGATCTGATAGGTCAGACACTGGGTGTCGGTAGCCATGGACTTGGGCATCAGTGTGCCGTCGGCCACAAACTGATCCCGCACGCCCTTGAAGTAGTCAGCCATAGCCTTGGTGGCCTTGTCGTCCAGATCCACCTCGTAGCCCAGCTGACGCAGAGCGTAAGCCAGGGTCTCGGTAGCGGGCTGGGAAGTACCGCCGGAGAAGGGAGAAATGGCGGTGTCGATAATGTCCACGCCAGCCTCGACCGCCTTCAGGTAGGTCATGAAGGCCAGACCGGTGGTAGAGTGGGTGTGCAGGTCGATGGGCAGGTCAACGGCGTCCTTGATGGCAGAAACCAGATCGTAGGCTTCCTGGGGACCCATGATACCGGCCATGTCCTTGATGCAGATGGTGGAAGCGCCCATTTCCTTCAGCTCCTTGACCATCTCCACGTACTTGGCGTGGGTGTGGACAGGGGAGGTGGTGTAGGAGATGGTGCCAGAAGCAATGGCGCCGGCCTTGACGGTGGCTTCCATAGCGACCTTCAGATTATTCACGTCGTTCAGCGCGTCAAAGATACGGATTACGTCAATGCCGTTCTCCACCGCCTTCTGCACGAAGAGCTTAACGAAATCATCGGGGTAGTGGGAGTAGCCCAGAACGTTCTGACCGCGCAGCAGCATCTGCAGCTTGGTATTGGGCATCTTGGCGCGGATCTTGCGCAGACGCTCCCAGGGATCTTCGTTCAGGTAGCGCAGGCATACGTCGAAGGTGGCGCCGCCCCAGCACTCGGCCGCATAGAAGCCGGCCTTGTCGATGGTCTCGAGCATGGGCTCGAACTTGTCGTAGGGCAGACGGGTGGCGATGAGGGACTGGTTTGCGTCACGCAGCACAGTCTCCACAAACTGAACTTTTCTTGCCATTGTGTAAGTAACCTCCATAGATAGGATTTTTTATGAATATAAAGGGCTCATCTTCTGTACAAAGCCCCATTCTTCACCAAAATACATTCTAGCACAATACTAGAAAAATGTAAACCTATTTTTCGGCAAAGATGTGCAGATTTTTCCTGCCCTTGCGAAAAAACAAATCCCGGTTTGTCGAGCTGATTGATTGCCGCGATTTATAGGGGAAGGACTTGACCCTCCCTTGTTTTTTCTGCCGCTGCACCTAAGGGTGCGCGGAAACGGAATCGGCTTTTTGCCCCAAAAGAGGCTTCTTTGAGGTGTGATACTTTCTGTCGGGCCAGAAAGTATCCAAAGAGCCGCCGGGGACCTTCCGTATGGTCCCCGGACTCCCCAGACGGCCAAAGGGGAAAACGGATCGGATCTACTTCATCCAAAACAGCCGCCGTTTTCCCCTTTGGAATCCCCTCTGCCTCCTTGCAATCCCATAGGGACGGCAACCTGCCGCCCGCCAAGGCTCCCCTCCGCACCTTCTCAACTCCCTGTCAATGCGAGACCAGTCCGCAGACTGGTCGTGGCAATCTCATTCCCACTCTCACTCTG
>JAZUQE010000185.1:0-5858 GCA_045605575.1 Faecousia sp.
ATGTATGTGGGTATGTCTTTGGGCGCGGTTATTCTTGGACCGCTGGCAGACAAATTTGATCCTAAGCGGATATTGGTGAGCTCTTTTTTGCTCACCGGTATCGGATGCGGAATCCTGTTGCTGTTCACAGAAGTTACCTCCGTACTGTTGCTGATGGCATCCCTTGGTGTCCTTGGCTTCGGTCTGGGAGGAAACGGTACCATCTTTATGAAAGTTGTCCTTTCTGGATTGACACCTCAAAAGGCGGGCGCAGGTACGGGGACCTACGGCTTGTTCCGGGATCTGGCAGCACCTTTTGGTGTAGCCGTGTTTGTCCCGTTGTTTACCAATCAGATCACAGGAAGAATCTCCGCAGGCACAGCGGAATCTGCTGCTGCAGTTGCATCCATTCATTACCTGGCAATCGCAGAACTGCTGTGTGTAGCATTAGGTATTGTGGCGGTTGCATTTCTGCCAAAGCGAAAAGTTATAAAGGAGTCCTAATATGAGATTACAAGATAAAGTTATTCTGGTGACTGCCTCCACCCGAGGAATCGGTCTTGCTATTGTGAAAAAATGCGCTCAGGAAGGTGCTAGGGTCTATATGGCCGCCCGGGATATGGAACGGGCACAGGAAATCGCGAACACACTGGGCAGTGTAAAATGTGTGTACAATGATGCCACCAAACCGGAAACCTTTACCTCTATGGTAGAGGATGTGGTGCGAGATGTAGGCCGTATTGATGTACTGGTCAACAACTTCGGCACATCCAATCCCGGTAAGGATTTGGATTTTGCCAATACAGATCCGCAGATATTCCTGGACACAGTAAATCTAAACCTGAGAAGTGTCTTTATGGCAAGTCAGGCTGCGGTAAAGCACATGGCAAAGCAAGGCGGTGGCAGTATTATCAACATTTCCTCTGTGGGAGGCCTTGTGCCGGATATTTCCCAGGTTGCTTACGGTACCAGCAAGGCAGCCATCAATTATCTGGCAAAACTCATCGCCGTTCAGGAGGCCAAGCACCATATCCGGTGCAACGCTGTCCTTCCTGGTATGACCGCAACGGAAGCAGTGGAAAAGCATCTGTCTGATGATTTCCGGAACCTGTTCATGAAGCATATCCCTTTAGGCCGTATAGGCCTGCCGGAAGAGATTGCGGAAGCAGTGTGCTATTTCGCCAGCGATGCATCTGCCTACACCACCGGTCAAATTCTCACCGTATCCGGCGGTTTTGGATTGGCTACTCCCGTCTATGGCGATTTAGCAAATAAGGACAGCAAACGATAATGCAGCAAAAACCACCCATGCTGATCAAGACTGCATAAAACGGGCAAGTCAGATCTTTCGTAATGCAATTAAGGACGCGTAGAAACCGACACGGGCCGTGAAAAACCGACACAAAACACCTACCGCAAGGTACAGCAAGCAGCGGTAGGCAAATCCGAAAAGTCGTTGATACACAAGGGTTTTATCCAATAATTTACGACAAGAGGCGCAAGGCAAGAATCGCTTCAAATAGTTGGTAAGGATGAGGTCGCCAGTTCAAATCTGGCTAGCAGCTCCAAAAGAACTTCGGTCCCATTAGGGACCGGAGTTCTTTTTCGTTACAGGCATTGAATTGGCGACCTCGCCCAATGCGCGAAGCGCAGATCAAATCGCGAGGTCGTTAAGGGCTCACACAAAGCAGGCTTTGTGCTAGTCCGCAGCATGGTAAAAAGACGGAGGGTGCTTTTTGCATTTTCCTTGAATAATTGGGACGAATGCGATATAATAGAGCAAAGAAATTTGAAAGAAGGATGGCTATGAAACAGGTAGTTTCCCTTGTGCTGACAATTGTGATGTTCCTGCCCTTAGGTTCCTGCTTTGGCGGAAGCAGCAGCCGTTTCACAGAGGAAGAGATGGAGAAGGCAGTTGAAATAACAGGCAGTGACTTACTGGATGCCAAGTTTCGAGACGGAGAGGAAATAGAGCAGAAGATATACAAAGTGGAGACCCAGGTTAAGATGATCAATGATGACCACATTGTAACAAATTGCGGAGATATTTATTTAGATCAGTCGGAAATGGAATTGTTGAGCGTCCCGGATATGATTGTGTTTATTGGAGAGGTATCCGAGGCAAAGGAAGAGAAGTTCGACAATGGTTTATCCAGGATATGGCTGGAATTTGAGCGGGTGGAGCTTATCAGTATCAATGGCGAGGAACTAGCTGACCAATAAAAAACAGGGAGCCACTTGTGGCTCCCTGTATCTTTATGCTGCCCGAAGGCAAATGTATGTGTAGGCTGTGACTTAAGCTGATGCGGTAGATTCTTGCGAGTTCCGACACATTCAACTGCTAGCTATTGTGGGAGGGGCAGTGTCAAAGGAAAGTTGCGGGTATGTCCGTTTTGTTCGTTTGCGGACGGCCAATGGGGAGCGACCCGGCCGCCGCCGGTGGCGGAAAAAAGGGAGGGGAGCGAGTGGCAGCGGTCGGCAAGATGCAAGCCCGCTTTGTCGGGCGTAGCATCTGCCGGGCACCGCAACAGGCCGTCCCTACGATTGCTCTGCCCGGCAAATACCAATTTGCCATTCGTAAAATCCGTTTTGCTCCGCAAATGTGCAAAGCTCTTGCATTTCCTTACAAAAACCGCTATCATAACAAAGGAATCAATCACATGGAGGTACCTTCTATGGAACTGAACATCGGAAGCAAGCTTTCCGGCTTCACCGTCACCAATCTGCGCCCTATTCCCGGCCAGGACGCGGTCATGCTGGAAATGGTTTATGAAAAAACAGGCACAGAGCTGGTATGGGTCAAAAGCCAGGAACCCAATAAGCTTTTCGGCATTGCCTTTAAGACTATCCCCGAGGACGATACCGGTGTATTCCACATTCTGGAGCACAGTGTCCTGTGCGGCTCGGACAAATACCCGGTCAAGGAGCCTTTCGTGGAGCTGCTAAAAAGCTCTATGAACACCTTCCTCAATGCCATGACCTTCCCGGACAAGACCCTCTACCCAGTTTCCAGCCGCAATGCTCAGGATTTTCTGAACCTGACCAGCGTCTATCTGGATGCGGTATTCGCCCCCAGTATTTTGCATAATCCCAATATCTTCTGCCAGGAAGGCTGGCACTATGAGCTGGATGGAGAAAGCTTAAGCTACAATGGCGTTGTCTTCAACGAGATGAAGGGTGCCATGTCGTCGGTAGACGAAGTGGCCGAGCGGGGTATGATGCACCTTTTGTTCCCGGATAACTGCTACCGCTACAATTCCGGCGGCGAACCCACCGCCATTCCCAATCTGACCTATACCCAGTTTGTGGATACTTATCGCAAAAATTACCATCCCACCAACGCCCGCATTTACCTGGACGGTGATATTCCCGTTGAGGCCACCTTTGCTATGCTGGACAGCTATCTTTCCCGCTACCAGTCCGGCGAAAAGCAGACGCTGGCTATGCAGGTCCCTGTAGCGCAGGAAGAGACCGCGTTCTATGAGGCCGCGAACGACGGTACACCTAAGGCCCAGCTGGTGCTGGGTAAGATCCTGGGCAAATTTGATGACAAGGTGGAAACCCTGGCCCGCCAGGTGCTCTGCGACGTGCTGGCAGGCACGAACGACGCGCCTTTGAAGCGTGCCGTTCTGGAGACCGGCCTGTGCCAGGATGTGACCCTGGGTATCTCCGACGGTCTGATCCAGCCCTTTATGATGCTGCGCCTGCACAACATGGAAGATCAGGATGCTCCCAAGCTGCGGGAAGTGATCCGCAAGAGTGCCGAGCAGCTGGTTCGCGACGGCATTCCCACAAAGCAGCTGACTGCCTCCATCAACCATCTAGCCTTCCAGCTGCGGCAGATGCAGGAGCCCCAGGGCCTGATCCGCTGCATGTACGCCCTGTATAGCTGGCTCTATGACGGCGATCCCATGCAGTATCTGCACTTTGCCGACAGCTTTGATGCGCTGCGGGCAATGGCTGAAAACGGCGGCTTTGAGAAGCTGCTGCAGGAGATGCTCCTGGACGAGACCGGCCTGTGCGTTCTCCACGTGCTGCCCAGTGAGACCTACGGTGCCCAGCTGCGCCAGGCGGAGCTGGAGCGTCTGGCTTCCGAAAAGGCCGCTATGACAGCTGACCAGCTGGAGGAGTTGGCCCGGATCCAGGAAACCTTTACCGCGTGGCAGCAGACCCCGGACACACCCGAAGGTCTAGCCACCCTGCCGGTGCTGGATCTGAGCGAGATCAGCGAAGAGCCTGTGCGTTGCGAAACAAAGGAAGAATCCCTGCAGGGAGTGACCCTGCTGCGGCATAAGGCTGCCTCCAACGGTATCGTTCACTTGAACGCCTACTTCCGGCTGACTGACGCCTCCCTGGAAGCGCTGACCCAGCTGTCTCTGCTTCCCCGTCTGCTGGGCAGCTTACCTGCGGGCGATATGGATTCTGCCGCGCTGCAAAGCGAGATCAAAACCTACCTGGGTGATCTGCGGTTCGGCGTAGAGGTATTTGCAAAAGCCGGCAACCGGACGTGCTGCACACCCATGCTGGCCGTCCATTGCAGTGTGCTGAAGGAGAATCTGCCTAAGGCCGAGGAACTGATCCATACCATCCTCACTGCCACCGATTTCCATCAGCCGGAGCGCATCCGGGAGATCGTGCTGCAGGCAGAAAATGACGCCCAGCAATCCGGCATGATGGGCGGCCACGCCCTGGCTTTGGGCGCTGCGCAGTCCCATTTCAGCGCTGCCGGCGCTGCCCAGGAAGCCACCCGTGGCATCACCTATATCCGCTGGCTGCATGATCTTTCCAAAGCCTTTGACGAAACCTGGGAAGGCTTCACCTCTTTACTCTCCCAAACCCTGTCCGCAGCCATCTGCCGCCGGAGACTGACTGTCAGTCTGACTGAGGAAGGCACGTCCAACATTTCCGCCTTTGTGTCCCGATTCCCGGAAGGCTGCGCCGCGCCGGAAGCTGCCGAATACACGACCCGTCTTCCCAAAAAACTGGGTGTCCGGATCCCCGCCCAGGTCAGCTACGCTGCTTTAGGCTATCATTTGGCAGAGGCTGGCATGGCCTATGACGGCACAGCCCGTCTGCTCAGCAACATTCTGTCCCTGGCCTGCCTGTGGAACGAAGTCCGTGTCCAGGGCGGCGCCTACGGTGCCGGTATGCGCGTCGGCACCGGCGGCAGCCTGTTTACTTATTCCTACCGGGATCCTTCGCCCAGCCGTTCCCTGGGTGTCTACCGCTCTATGGCAGATTTCGTAAAGACCTTTGCCAGCTCTGGAGAGGACATCACCGGCTTCATCATCAGCACCATCGCCGAGACCGAGCCCTTGATCGGTCCTGCCGAGCAAGGCAGCCTGGCGGACCGGGATTGGTTCGCAGGCTTCAGCTACGAGCAAGCGCTTGCCGAGCGCCGCCAGCTGCTGAGCGCCAAGACCTCCGACCTGGCCCGCTGGTGTCCTGTCCTGGAAGCCCTCCGGGAGCAGGCCGCTGTGTGTGTGGTGGGTTATGCCGATGCCCTGAATGCCTGTGCCGATGAGAGCCTGACCGTCGTGGATATCTGATAGTATCCCCGCCCTAACAATCAAATTGCGATTTGTCGCACAGTTTCCGTATGACGCCGTAGGGGCTCTTACAAGGCGCCCGCCCCAACAGTTGCGGAGCAATTGTTGGAATTTACCACGCAAGCCATTCAGTAGAGGAGGGTCAAGACCCTCCTCTACTGAATGCGGGATATGTATGCCCCAACGGTAATGATCCCACGCAAAATAGGAAGAGGGGATTCCAAAGGGGAAAACGGCGGGTGTTTTGGACGAAGTGGATCCGATCCGTTTTCCCCTTTGGCCCTCTGGGGGGTGGGGGGGCCATACCGAAGGTCCCCCGCGGGGCTTTGG
>JAZUQE010000186.1:0-2725 GCA_045605575.1 Faecousia sp.
TTGAAACCAAACCAGCAGAACCACAGGATGAATACCCCCAGAGCAGCGAAGGTAATGTTGTGGCCCAGGATAGCACGGGGCTTACCACCCTTGTCATACTTGCCGATACGGGGACCGAGCATCCAGGCACCAATACAGGCACACACGCCGCCAACCATATGGACAGCAGTGGAACCGGCAAAATCATGGAAGCCCAGCTGACTCAGCCATCCGCCGCCCCAGATCCAGTGACCGGAGATGGGATAAATAAACAGGGAGATGGCAGCAGAATAGATGCAGTAAGCACTGAACTTGGTGCGCTCTGCCATAGAGCCGGAAACAATGGTGGCAGAGGTTGCGCAGAACACAGTCTGGAAGATTGCAAATGCCCACAGGGGAACGCCATTGGGGAGCACATGGCTGTAGTCCTTCATAATGCCGGGATCGAGCCAGCCGATGATGGCGTTTCCGGCACCGAACATGATACCGAAGCCGAACAGCCAGAAACAGGGAGTGCCGATACAGAAGTCCATCAGATTCTTCATCAAAATGTTGCCGGTGTTCTTTGCACGGGTAAATCCGGCTTCGCACAGGGAGAAACCTGCCTGCATGAAGAAAACCAGAGCGGCACCTAATAAGACCCAAATGGTGTTTACAGAACTGAATGTCATAAATCTTACCTCCTATAGTGATTGGGTTTTATCTCCATTTCTGTCTGCCCATCAGGAGGGGTGGTCAGCCCCTCCTGTGAGCCGTCCGGGACGGGGAAGGGCAGAATAGAAAGGGGAACGGTTAACGAACGCCGAACAGCAGTTCGCCGTAAGTAGGGAAGGGCCAATGCTTTTCAGCAGTGAGTGTTTCTGCTTCATCTGCAACTGTGCGCAGGGCTGCCATTTTGCCAAGAACAGCATCCCGGATAGCGTAGGCTTCTTCCGTAATGTCAGATACGGACTTCAGCTCCAGCAAAGATTCTTCCAGATCGTCGGTTTTGACGGCAATCTGATCAGTGAGTCTGGACAATTTATAAATCAGCCCGGTCTCATAAAGACAGGCAAGCTCAGGTGCAACCGCTCTTTTTGCGGCAACAGTTCCGGAAAGCTCCGCAGTATAGCTTTCAACGGCAGGAAGAATTTGCTTTCTTGCCATATCAATCATGGTATTTGCTTCGATGACTACGGTTTTACAGTAGTTTTCCAGCTGAATCTCACAGCGGGACTTCAGTTCCGCCAGGGTAAACACCTTGTGGGCAGTCAGCATCTGCACATTCTTTTCGTCCAGGCTGTGGGGAATGCAGTCGGGAGTGGTAGGATAATTGCACAGGCCGCGTACTTCCGTTGCTTCCCTGATCCAAGCTTCGTCGTAGCCATTGCCGTTGAAAATGATCCGTTTGTGGTCCTTGATGGTTTTCTGAATCATTTCATGAAGCTTCTCTTCAAAGTCCTCAGCACCTTCCAGTCGGTCTGCGTAGATTTTCAGGGATTCTGCCACAGCGGCATTGAGCATGATGTTGGCACAGGCGATGGAATTGGAGGATCCCAGCATACGGAACTCGAACTTGTTTCCGGTGAAGGCGAAGGGAGAGGTTCGGTTGCGGTCTGTGGTGTCCCGTGCAAACCTGGGAAGTACATCCACACCCAGCTTCATGGTCTTCTTCTTGGCAGCTTCGTAAGGCGTATCGTTTTCAATGGCATCCAGAATACCCTGCAGCTCGTCGCCCAGGAAGATAGATACCACAGCGGGAGGCGCTTCATTGGCTCCCAGCCGATGGTCATTGCCAGCGGTGGCAACAGAGATCCGCAGCAGATCCTGATAATCGTCCACTGCCTTGATAACGGCGCACAGAAACAGAAGGAACTGGGCGTTTTCGTAGGGGGTCTCGCCGGGAGAAAGCAGATTTACGCCGGTATCCGTGGCAATGGACCAGTTATTGTGTTTACCGGAACCGTTGACACCGGCAAAGGGTTTTTCATGGAGCAGACACACCAGACCATGCTTTGCCGCAACCTTCTGCATGATCTCCATGGTCAGCTGGTTATGGTCTGTGGCAATATTGGTGGTGGAGTAGATGGGAGCAAGCTCATGCTGGGCAGGTGCGACCTCGTTATGTTCGGTTTTTGCCAGAACCCCCAGTCTCCACAGTTCTTCGTTCAGATCTGCCATATAAGCCGCGACCCGGGGCTTAATGACACCGAAGTAATGGTCATCCATTTCCTGCCCCTTGGGAGGCTTGGCACCAAACAGGGTTCTGCCGGTGTAGATCAGATCCTTGCGCTGTTCGTAAAGTTCCTTGGGAATAAGAAAGTATTCCTGCTCCGGGCCTACGGAGGTACGAACGCACGTTACATCCTCATTGCCAAACAGCTTCAGGATACGCATTGCTTGCCGGTTCAGCGCCTCCATAGAGCGAAGCAGTGGGGTTTTCTTATCCAAAGCCTCACCGCCGTAGGAGCAAAATGCCGTGGGGATACAAAGTGTCTTACCCTTGATAAATGCATAGGAAGTGGGATCCCAGGCGGTATAGCCTCTTGCCTCAAAGGTTGCCCGCAGACCGCCGGAAGGGAAGGAGGAAGCATCCGGTTCGCCCTTGATCAGCTCCTTGCCGGAGAAATCCATGATGATGCCGCCATCCGGTGCGGGAGAAATAAAGCTGTCGTGCTTTTCAGCGGTAATACCGGTAAGCGGCTGGAACCAATGGGTATAGTGGGTAGCGCCGTGTTCAACTGCCCAATCCTTCATTGCAGCCGCA
>JAZUQE010000187.1:0-5341 GCA_045605575.1 Faecousia sp.
CCTCTTTCAAAAGCAGAAAGAGGCTGATTCCAAAATGGAGGATTTATCTATGATGAATTTGAAGGCAAATCCTTTTTATTTGAATGACGAACAAATCAAGTGGGTAGAGGATACCCTTGCGTCTATGACGCTGGAAGAAAAGGCCGGTCAGGTCTTCTGCCCCATGGGCTTTACGGATGATCCCGGTGCCCTGCGGCATATGATTTGCGATATCGGTGTCGGCGGTATGATGTACCGGATGGGCCCTGCGGCTTACATTCAGAACACCCATCGCACCATTCAGAGTATGGCCAAGATTCCTCTGCTGCTGGCAGCCAATACGGAAGCAGGCGGCAATGGACTTGCATTGGAGGGTACCGGCTTCGGCGCACCCATGGCAGTTGCGGCAACAGACGATCCGGAAAATGGCTATCGGATGGGCTATGTTTCCTGTGCCGAGGGCGCGGCTCTGGGTTTGAACTGGTCCTTTGCTCCCATTGTGGATATCGATAAGGATTTCCACAATCCCATTACCAACACCAGAACCTTCGGTTCTGACGCGGACAAGGTAATTGCTTTTGCCAGCCGCTATATGGACGGCGCGGATAAAAATGATGTGGCTGTTGCCATTAAGCATTTCCCCGGTGACGGTGTGGACGAGCGTGACCAACATATCCTGACAAGTATCAACAGCTTAGGCTGTGAGGAATGGATGGAAAGCTACGGTAAGGTCTACAAAACTCTCATCGACAAGGGTGCAAAGACCGTCATGGTAGGCCACATTGCTCAGCCTGCCTGGGTGAAGAAGCTGAATCCGGAGGCAAGTAGAAAGGAACAGCTTCTGCCGGCATCTCTGAGCAAACCCTTGTTGACGGGACTTCTCCGGGAAACTCTGGGCTTCAACGGCCTGATCTCTACCGATGCCACGCCCATGGTTGGCTTTACCAGTGCCATGCCGAGATCGGAAGCTATTCCGGCGGTCATTGCCGCAGGCGCGGATGTGATCCTGTTCAACAAGAGCCTGGATGAGGACTACGGCTTCCTGCTGGAAGGATTGAAAACAGGCAAGGTCACGGAAGTGCGGCTGAACGAGGCTGTCACCAGAATTCTTGCAACCAAAGCCAGCCTGCATCTGCCGGAAAAGCAGGCCCAGGGCAAGCTGATTCCCGACACAGATGCACTCTCCGTTGTAGGCTGTGAGAAGCACAGAGCATGGGCGCAGGAAGTAGCGGACAAGGCAATTACTCTGGTTCGCGATGAGCAGAAGCTTCTGCCCATTACTCCAAAAAAGTACCGCCGTGTATACCTGAATGTGATTCAGAAGAGCAATGATCCTGCTGATCCTCTGGTTCAGCAGTGGAAGGCGCTCTTCGAAAAGGAAGGCTTTGAAGTAACGGTTCGCGACCGCCGTACCACCATCGTACCGGCTGACTTTATGGATCCCAATCTGCCGCCGGAGAAGGGTATGCTGCTGCACGAGATGTACCGCAGTATCGGGGAAATGAAGCAGAGCTATGATCTGTATGTCTACATCTGCAATATGCAGAATGCGTCCAACAATACCACTCTGCGCTTGAACTGGAACGTTGCCTTTGGTCTGGGTGATGATGCGCCCTGGCTCACCAGCGAAATTCCCGTCATGATGATCTCTACGGCCTATCCTTACCACCTGTTTGACGCTCCGATGATTGAAACCTATATCAATGCCTATAGCAGTGAAGGTATTTTCTGCGAAGCGGTTATGGAGAAGATCATGGGCAGAAGTGAGTTCAAGGGCATCAGCCCATGCGACCCCTTCTGCGGAAAGGACTATATCTGATATGAAAGCAATTATCTTTGATTTGGATGGCGTGATCTGCCACACCGATGAATACCACTATCTGGCATGGAAAGCCATGGCGGATTCCATGAACATTCCCTTTGACCGTCAGGTAAATAACCGTCTGCGGGGTGTTTCTCGGATGGCAAGTCTGGAGATCATTCTGGAGCAGTATACCGGAGCGCTGTCTCAGGCGGAAAAGGAAGAACTGGCTGAGCAGAAGAACGAACTGTACAAGGAATCTCTGAAGAACATGAGCCCTGCGGACTTGACAGAGGAAGTGAAGACCACGCTGGACGCGCTGCGTCAGCGGGGCTATAAACTGGCCATCGGTTCTTCTTCCAAGAATGCCCGGTTCATCCTGCAGCAGCTGGGACTGGGAAGCTTCTTCGATGCCATTTCCGACGGCAACAACATCACCCATTCCAAGCCCGATCCCGAGGTTTTCGTCAAGGCTGTCCAGATGCTGTGTATTGCGCCGGAAGAATGCCTTGTGGTAGAGGATGCGGTATCCGGTGCCATCGCCGGTAAGGCGGGTGGTATGAAAGTTGCTTGCGTGGGCGACGCATCTGCCGAAAAGGCCGGTGACTATAATCTGACTTCTTTTGCGGAACTTCTGGAGATTGCGCAGTAAGAAAGGAATTTGATTTATGGAGCGAAACGAACGCTTTTTAGAAATTGCCGAGAGTCTGAAACCTGCCCTGTTCGAAAGAAAAGTAGGCGTTCTGGAAACCGTAGGCAGTGAGGACTACCGCGCCCGGTGCCTGAGCAAAGGCGATGTGATGTGCCTGGATTTCGGCACTCATCTGGTAGGTAAAGTGACCTTGAAATTTGGTTACACCGGATCCCATCCCGATGCTCCTGCCTGGCTGCGGCTGAAATTCGCGGAGAGGGAATGCGAGCTTTCCGAAAATGCGGAAGACTATCACGGCTGGATCAGCATGGGCTGGATCCAACAGGAGCAGGTGCATATCGATGTGCTTCCGACTGTGTTGGAGCTTCCCCGGCGCTATGCTTTCCGGTATTTGCAGATCGAAGTGCTGGATGTTAGCTCTAAGTATCAGCTGAAGCTGGAGGATGCCTTCTGCATTGCAACTACTTCTGCTGATGAAACCAAACTGCAATCCCTCATGGGCACCCCTCGTCAGGCCCATCTGGATGCAGTTGCCTGCCGAACCCTGCGTAACTGTATGCAGGAGGTCTTCGAGGATGGACCCAAGCGTGACCGCCGTCTGTGGATCGGCGATCTGCGGATGCAGGCTCTGGCAAATTATGAAACCTTCAAGAATTACGATCTGGTGAAGCGTTGCCTGTATCTGTTTGCAGGCTCCACGCTGGACAAGGGAAGAGTGGGTGCGTGCGTCTTCATTGAACCGGCGATTGAAGTGGATGATACGGTCATGTTCGATTACTCCCTGTTCTTTATCCCCACGCTGCTGGATTATTACAAGGCAACCGGGGATCTGGAGACGCTGAAAGAGCTTGCTTCCACCGGCTGGAAGCAGATCGAACTGATTCAGGCATATTTTGATGAAACGAATCTTGTACGGGATTCGGATGTGCTGGGCTGGTGTTTCGTAGACTGGAACCTGTTCCTCAATAAGCAGGCCAGCGCCCAGGGCATCTATCTGTACTGCCTGAAGGCGGCAATGGAAGTTGCGAAGATTCTGGGTGAGGAAAATCGGTACTTCGTGCTGGAACAGGATTATACGGCAAAGAAGAAAGCGGCTGAGCAGCTGTGGGATGCCCAAAAGAGTTTCTATATCAGTGGTGAGAATCGCCAGATCTCCTGGGCGACCCAGGTTTGGATGACTTTGGGTGGCGCTGAAAATGCAGACGCAGAGTTGTTGAAGCGTCTGGAGACCAGCGAAGAAGCAGAAAAGATGGTCACTCCCTATATGTACCACAACTATGTGGATGCGCTGATCAGTGCGGGGGAAAAGGATAAGGCTCTGGATGTTCTAAGCACTTACTGGGGCGGCATGCTGGACGAGGGGGCAGATACCTTCTGGGAGCTGTACAACCCCGAAAATCCCAACGAATCCCCTTACGGCGGTACCATCGTCAACAGCTTCTGCCATGCATGGAGCTGTGCACCGGCCTATTTCCTTAGAAAGTACCATCGGCAATGAATTGTCTTATTAATATGACGCAAATCTAATTGCACTTAAAGCGCAGGCTGTTTTTGACAGCCTGCGCTCTATCTATTTATATTTGATAAATATTATCTATATTTTCATTTTGTATGTTGCAATTCGGGTCGAGTTAGGGTGTAATTTGACAGGTTGTAAAAAACTGAGAATTTTTGAAGAAGTGTCAGATTTTTGATAATTGAATGGCTCTTTAGTAGTGAAGGGTTAATAATAAACCTATGCAGCTTGACAAGTTCATATTTTCCAGTCTTGCACATTCCACTGCTGATGAGCGGCTATTTATCTGCTAGTCACAGGTACCGGGCTAGGATTGTTCACAAAAAATTTTCGAAATCAGTCTCCCAGACTCATTTTGAAAAGGTGTCCTATTTGACTATAACGAACACTTGTGCTATAATGATTACAAGGCAAGATCAAGCGCCCAGGCTACCGTCTCGGTGGAAGTGCGCCCACCGTTTGACACTGTCGGGTGACAGTGGAACGGTACGGACCCGCGAAAGAAGGAGTAGGGGTCCCTAAATGGTGAAGGTCTTCGAATCGATTGCCGGGAGAGGTGGTTGCGCCCAAGGGATGCAGGCAGACGTGCAGGTATCGCTTGCAGTCACGCTCCCGGTCCTTATTTTATATGGCAAAAAGGTGTAAACAAATTGGCGGGTTGTTGCTGATGACAAGCGATAATATCTGTGTTATATTGGTACCAGAGAAAAAGCAGCAATCTCTACGATCCACCGAAAACTGTTTGATAACATATGAATACGACTTATCCAACGCAGCAGGTTTTGAACGAACTTGCTGCGTTTTTGCATATTTGTTCCAAAGTGCGAGAAATGTCGAGGATAAGTTTGTTATGAGAAGTTTTTGGGTTGTGTGACGAAAATTGCACATTTGGTCATGATTGAAACGTCATATATATTAAAGGGCAAAAATAGGAGAATAGCTGCTCTTTAACTGGAGGTGAAAGAAGAGACAATAAAGGTGGATATCCAATGAAACCTTAGGCCAGTTCATGGATGAATCATCCTTAGAGAAAGAGAAATTAATACTATGAAAAAAGTTTACAGAAATTTGCATTTCAGGGAGTCGAACGGTATGGTATAATATAAATGCGTACCTGTGACTTGCCTGTGAAAGGAGTACAGTATGAGTAAGTTGCAGGAACGTAATGTCGCAAATGAGCGCGTGTACACGGTGGAGGAGATCGCAAAAGAAGCGAGGATCAGCCGCACCGCAGCATACGAGCTCGTTAAGAAAGGTCTTTTTCCAGTGATTCGGATCGGCGGTTTGATTCGGATTCCCAAAGAGCCTTTCGATGCATGGTTAGACGGCCGAGGGAACTAATCATGTAAAGGAGAAAGAAATCCATGGCGACAATCGTAAAACGAGGTAAAAA
>JAZUQE010000188.1:0-11886 GCA_045605575.1 Faecousia sp.
CAGCGGTCGGCAAGATGCAAGGCCGGTTTGTCGGGCGTAGCATCTGCCGGGCACCGCAACAGGGCGTCCCTACGGTTTTTCGGTGTGTGAAACACACCGAAAAACTGGAATTTGTTTTTGCTATTGTCAAACGGTCTGAAACATGTTATAACGGTCTTAACTTTGAACGGGAGGATGCGATCATGCTTACGGAGGAATTTGCGGCCGCACTGGCCCGATCGGTGACTGCAGCACAGAAGGAAATCGCAAAGATCCGGAAGGATGATTCCTTTGTGTTTCTCGCTTTTTCCGATCTTCATATGAAATCCGACGAAACCGAAGAAGTAGAGAAGCTCCTGGCTGCGCTGCATGCCGCTGACTTGGCCATTCAACCAGACGCCGTGATCAACCTGGGAGACAATCCCGATATGCTTGGCAGAACAGACCACATCTCCAATCAGGACCTTTCCGCCCTGTTTACCCGGCTGTTCGATCGCATACAGGCAGCTGTGTGCTGCCCCCTGCTGCTGGTGCATGGCAATCACGACGCCCCCGGCACAGACTTTTTCAAGCCGGACTTCTGGAACGCCATCGTTCAAAACCGTTACGGTCATGGACAAGCTGTATACGGCCCGGAGGGATCTTACTGCTATCTGGATCTTCCGAAATCCTCCACCCGGCTAATTATCCTTTCCATGCCCTTCGAGTCGGACATTGCGACTCCGACCCCCACCCCCCTTTGGAGATTCGGCAACAAGCAGCTGCATTGGCTGGCAAATAAAGCACTGGACACCCCATACCGGGTGATCCTGCTGGCACACGTTCCCTTCTTCTATGTTTATTTTGGTGACACGACCTCCATGTTGGGCGTTTGGACAGGTGAACGGGCAGCAGATTCCTACATCAAGGACCTGTGCGGTGAGATCACTGACCGGGACACTGCTGTTGCGATCCTCCGTGCTTTCCAAAACCACGAACCCTACATCCGGGAAGATCTGGGGATCCGTCTCCAAGCAAGTGCCTCCACTGCTTCCTTGGCAGCCTGCTTCAGCGGACATACCCACACCGATTCTTTGTGGGAACCCGGGCAAGTTCAGGGCGAGTATACCAATTACCTCCCCTGCCATCAAGTGGTCACCAAAACTGCTACCATCTTCTATGAGGATGCGCCCCACATGGGTGTAAGTATGGATGCCGTAGTCTGGACCCCCTCAGAAGAAAGTTTCCATCTTTTCCGGATCGGTGACGGGGAAGATAGGTTCATTTCCATCAAACAAGATATCGGACCTATCAGCTGATCTCCGATACGGACTGGGCGGCATTGCGCCATTGCCGAAAATTTCTCCGATGCCGCAGTGGGCGCCATCGGCATCGCATAGATAAACTTTATCCCGTTCTGATTTCCCTTTGCCCGGAATGGCTTGGAAGAGGGCGGACATATCTGCCCCACCAACGGTGCAGACGGTCAGTCCAACTGCACCCGGCTGCAGGACTTCCGGGCAGTTGTGGATTATTGGAAAAAAGCGCTGTAGGCGAGTGCCGAATCAGAAATATCGTTGCTTTTTTTGCAGCTTGTGATATGATGTCCCTATACTGAAAAAGGTGGGATTGGGTATGAAAACTTCTACAGAGATCGCCAGTATCGCAACATTGGTTGGGGAAGCCAAAGCCGTAGAACTGGTTGCCAAGGCAGGCTTCGATGCCTGGGATTTTTCCATGTTTGAAATGGGGCGGATCAACTGGAGTACCCGTCAGCTGATTCCCTCCGACCACCCTTTGACACAGCCGAATTATCTGGCTTTCGCCCGTCAGCTGCGCAGGATCGGTGAGGACAACGGTATCCATTGCAACCAATCCCACGCCCCCTTCCCGGTGGAAGTGCCCGCAATCCTGTCCATGCAGAAAAGAGCCATCGAGTGCACCGCCGAGGCCGGCGGCAACATCTGCATCATTCACCCGGATAATAAAAAAAGCGCGGAAGAAAACGCGGAAATGTATTGGGAGCTTTTGCCCTTCGCCAAAGGCTGCGGGGTGAAGATCGCCACGGAGAATATGTGGAACTGGGACAAGCAGAAGGACCAGGCCGCGCCTGCCGCCTGTTCGGACCCAATCAGCTTCAACGCCCATCTGGACGCGGTGAACGACCCGGATTTTGTTGCCTGTCTGGACCTGGGACATGCGGAAATGCGCGGACTGAACACCACCGCTGTGGACATGATCCACGCCCTCGGAAGCCGTCTGCAGGCTCTGCACATCCACGACAACGACCGCTGGCATGACAGCCATCAGCTGCCCTTTACCATGGATATGCAGTTTGAGCCCATTGTCCGGGCGCTAAAGGAAATCGGCTACAGTGGCTATTTCACCCTGGAAGTAGACCGCTACCCTGGTGCTTTCACTGCCGAAACCATGCCCCAATGTGTAAAGAATATGGCCGCCACCGCCCGCAAGCTGGCGCAGATGTACGATGCTATGTAATATGCGACCCGGCATGCATGCCGGGTCGTTGCTTGTATAAGCAGACATTTGCCCGATGATCTCCCCGTGAATGCTGTAGGGACGGCCAATGGGTGTCTGTGCGCAGCAACCGACCGGAGCGGATATTGACATCCTAAGTATTTGCGGTTTATAATACAGACAACACGCCAGGCCTTCTGGCAACGCCGCTCAGAAGGATACTGTATAAAAAACGTGATTATCTTCGCTGACTGACCAGCAACTGCATCGATATTTCTCCCCAGCTCTTGCTTTCCTTTCAGCTGCATCTGTGGGAATCCTCAAGACTGGTCTCACGCAGAAGGAGTCTATTATGCAAGCAAAAAAAGCAACCGGCGGCATACCGCCGCTGCTGATCATCATGGGTCTGACAATCGCCGCATTTTTGATCTATTTCGCCATCCATTCCGCCGTACAAAACCGCTTTCAGATCCTGTACACGGACAGTCCGGAGGAGGGCATTTACGCCGTATCCGGCTACAGCAAGCATACCGATGATCTGACCATCCCTGCCACCTATCGGGGACACCCGGTAGGCTATATCCTCAACGGCAGCTTCTCCAATGCGCTGATTCGGACGCTGACGCTGGAAAATGTCACCCACATTGGAAATCTTGCCTTTCGAAACTGCGTGCAGCTGACTTCTGTGCAGCTGGGCAAAACGGAGGTAATTGGCGATAACGCCTTTGAATTCTGCCGCAGCCTGACCACCGTTACGATTCCTGCAACCGTACAGCAGGTCGGCAAACGGGCCTTTTCCTTCTGTGAACATCTGGAAAGTGTGTATTTTCTTTCTGATCCCGAGGACCTGGGAGAAAGCATTTTTGAATTCTGCCCGGATGTGGTGATCTACGGCACGCCCGGCGGATACGTGGAAGCCTACTGTGCCCAATACGGACTGATATTCCACCCCCTTCCGGATGCATGAGCCCTACGAGTCCATAAATTGCGCTTTATCGTGCAGACCCTCCCCTACAAATTACGGAAATAAATCAGCACGATAAACTGGAATTTGCACTTTCCCTCCACATACGAACAGCCGGGATGCATTTTCGCATCTCGGCTGGTGTATTTATTGCATGGCAGCGTACTGAGCAGCACCGCAGGCAGCTTCTTCGTTGCACTCCGACATGGTCAGCTTTTGGCCGAAGGCTTCCTCAAAACAGCGCTGTAAGTACACATTCTTACGCAGGCCGTTACCGGAACCGATCAAGGCCGCCGGTTTTCCCCCTGCTTCCAGATACTGCCGGTACATGCCGTTCAACTCCCCCGCCATACCCTCCAGCATCGCCCAGGTCAGGTGCCGGGGAGTCAGATTTTCCGTACTGATCCCGGTGATGGAGCCACGCAAAGACGGCTCCAGGCGGGTCCCCTGGAACAGAGGTGTGACACAGGGAAGATCCCGAGGCTTTTCCCCACTGCCAAGCAGTGCAGCCATGGCATCATAGCAGCTGCCCTGAACCTGCCCTGTGACCATTTGGGCACATCCGCGCAGGAAGCTTTCCAGCAGAGCATAGGCTCTGCCTCCGCACAGTGACGCACCCACCAACAGGAAGCCTCCTCCAGGGAAAGGCCGGGTCTCCAGGCCTTCACGGGTAAAGAATTCCCGGGTGTAGGCAGAAAACTGACCGCCTGTACCCATATTGACCAGCATACGGTCTGTACTGCCGCCGCAAGCACCCAGGAAGCTCGCCTGGTTGTCACCAATGGCGGCATACACCGGGTATTGACCCCGGTAATAGCCCAGTACTGCCCTGCCTGCCAGCTCCGGCAGCAAGGCAGGGTCTATACCCGCTTTGGCCAGTGCAGTGCGGTCAAAGCGTCCATTTCTCACATCGAACATGCCAAAGCTGGCACCGTCACTGGCATCTGTCACAGGGCGCGTTTTACCCGCCAACAGCATAGCAATGTAATCATGGATGGTGCAGAAAACCTTTGCATTTTCCGGCACAAGTCCGTTTTTCTGATTGTAAAAATGGGTCACCATGCCATAGCCTGTGGACAGAGTGTACCCGGTCAGACCGCTTAAGTACGCCCCGTAGGTCTGCCCATCGCCAAAAGGCTGGTCCCCCCGGCCATCCTGCCAGATGTACAGAGGGCTGACAGGCTCACCGTCAGCATTTAAATACACGATCCCGTGCATTTGTCCGGTAACACCTATGCGCTGTATCTGCGGATGTCTTTCCAGCAGTGCATCCACCGCACCAAGGGCAGTCTTGCGAATATAAGCCGGATCCTGAATTTTCTCCCAGCTGTTGGAAGTGGGCAAAAAGGATCCGTTGGACAGCGTCAATGCTTCCAGTACCTTCGTTCCCTCTACCACCACCGCACTGATGGTGGTAGTGCCGATATCCAATCCTAATACTCTCATATTTCACCTCAACAGGCGGTAGAGTCCGGATCCAGTCGGAGGATAATATCCTCCTGAATGGCGGGACTCAGGTCCAGGAAGTTCACAAACGTACCGTGGATGCGCATAATGTACACGCCGTTGGGAGCGTACTTCTTAGGATCCGCCAGCACCTTGCGCAGGGTATCAGCCGTGGTGATATTCACATAGAGATAGAAGGGTGCCCGGGCTGTATTACCGGGGTTGAAGAACAGAGGCTGCAGGACTCTGCGATAGAACTGCAGGCCCTTTTCTTCCATGGTCTCGGCAGTAAAATACTTAGGATCAATGCCAAAGTGAGAGGCGCAGCCGCCGTTCATCTTTCCAAATGGTAACTGCATAGCGGAGAGCGTCCGGAAACCCAGACCACAATCTGCATTGCTGTGCAGGGGGTCGATGCCGTAGCCCATCATTTCCCGGCTGGCGCGGCCGTCGGGAGTGGCACCCACCCAATAGCCATAAGTCAGATGGGTGGATGGAGAGCTCCAGTCCGGACGGAAGGGGTTACCCAGATAATTCTTGAGACTGCCCACGATATTGCTGACCTTTTCTGCCACTTCCGCAGCTTCCCGATCCACCTCGGGGATGTTATTGCCGTACTTGGGGCAGGCCTTCAAGTAGCTTCGAAGCTCCTCATAGCCCTCGAAATTGCAGGCGCAGGCAGCGATCAGCTTTTCAGCATCCTCCGGACGGTCTTGCAGCAGATGGTCGATGGCGATGAAGGAGTCTGCGATAACGGACAGGCCATGGATCAGACAACCGCTGCCGTTATACTTCGTACCCTGTTCCTGGATGTCCCGCACATCCACTGCCGTTTCCAGACCGCCCTCAAAGCAGCTGAGGAAGGGTACCGGCAGTAGCGACAGCGCCTTGGATGCGCCATTGGCGGCATCTGCCATCTGCGAAGCAAAGAAAGTCAGATTTTCATAGAACAGTTCCCGGATATTTTCCAGGATATACTTCGCATCATAGTTGGTCTGTGGGCCGATGGGGCTGCCGGTGATGACGGACTTGCCGCCGGAAAGGGTCAGCTCCAGCACCTTTGCCATATTGAGCCAGCTGTTGGTGGTATTGGCGTTATCCTTACCCATAATCAGCGGCTCCTGACAGCCAGCCACAGAATAATTGGGCAGATCCTGGGCTTCCACACCGCTTTCCGCCAGGGTCTCAAAAAGGGAATCGTCGTTAAACAGCGAGGGCGTCAGACAGCCGGGTGTAAAGAAGAATCGGCCTAACTCCTCGTAAAGCTTCTGGGGTGTATTCTTGTGAAGCTTTACCGAAAGGATGGGCTGAGGCAGATTCATGTCGTAGTAGGCATCCAGGATGGCATAGGACATTTCATTGGTCATGTCCGTACCATCTGTGTCCTTGCCGCTGATAAGCACATTCTGGGAAATGGCCCAGCTGCGCTCACCCACATTGAAAAACACCAAAAAGTGCTTAAATAGAGCAGCAGCCTCCTCCCGGCTTAGGTGACCCATGGCCCGGTATGGCTCAAAGATCCGGTCGGCATTACCCACAGAGAAGGCAAAGGGATTGGGAGCCTGTTCAATGCACATGACCTGCCACAGCAGTACAAAGCTCTGCATAGCCTCGTAAAGATTTTCCGCCCCCTGGGCAGGCACACGGCGCAGAGTCTTTTCCATCAAAGCCAGCTCTGCCGCCCGCTGGGGAGATGCTGTCGCCTGCTGTGTCTTGGCCAGCTCCGCATAGCGGTTTGCCAGCTTCACAGCACAGCCCAGGCTTCGCTTCATAGCCAGCAGATTCTTTTTGTGCTTTTCGCTCAAACCGCCTTGGGCACATCTTTCGTCGATCCCTTCCATTAGGGCATTGACACCGTGCTTCAGCGCAGGCTTGAAATCCGGGATCATGTGACCGGTGACCTGCTCGATGAAGAAAGCAACCTCATCCGTATACTCGCCATACGCACCATAGACCTTGTTCAAAGCCTTGACATAGGGAGTCTTTGCGTAGCGGCCGCGCATGGCGGCGATCCGCTCCTGGGTCACCTCGCCATGGGGCGTTGCATAGTCATAGACCTCCAGCGGGTCACAGTAGCCCCGGAAGGTCTCCACGCGAAAGGCAGGATTGATCAGTGCGTAGCTGGCAGCAAAGGCATCCCGCTGCGTACCTGCCAAAACGACGTGCTCGCTCAGCTCGATGGGCAGCTTCTCTACAATAGCTTCCAGGCACTCCGCCGCCCGCAATTCAGGATGTGTTTCCTGGGAGGCTTCCTCCGCTTCTGCCGCGATCTCCTTGGCCAGAAACCAGCCGTTGAGTATTTTATGAGCCTGCCTCTCCTGTCGGTAGAGGGCTTTCGCTTTCTCCGATAAAGCAGCCGCAGAGGTTACATTGAACAGTTCCATATGTTCCGATCCTTTCTTCTAAGTATGAATCACCGTAATGCCGGCCTCTTGCAGGACAGTTTTTACCGCCTCCAACTGCTGCCGGGTAACTTTTGCCTCGCTTCCCATGGTATAGGGAAGTCCCAATTTTGCATATTTATCCTTGCCGTATTCATGGTAAGCCAGCAGCTCCACTGTGGCTTTTCCAGCTACCCCCAGTCGGGTCAACAGGGCAGCAAAACCAAATGCATCCTCATCCGACGCGTTAAAGCCGCCCACCAAGGGAATCCGTAGGGCAAGCGGCAGTCCGGCTGCCAAAGCCGCGGAGATATTTCGAACGGTCAAGGTATTTTCCGCACCGGTAACGGACTTATGTACTTTCGGATCATGGTGTTTCAGATCCATGATCAGCAGATCGAGATGTTCAAACAGCTCCGGCAACCGGGCATGGATGCCATTGGTCTCAATGCAGGTGTGGATTCCTTCCCTGCGCAGTCTGAAAAGGAATTCCTTGACTTCTTCCAATTGCATACTTACTTCGCCGCCGGTCAGCGTCACACCGCCGCCGTCAAAAAACATGAGTCTGCTTCGCAGCACTTCCGCCACCAGCTCGTCTACCGTCCGGTCCTCCCCGCCGTGTGAACACAGGCCCTCCGGGTTGGAGCACCAGGGACAGCGCAGATTGCAGCCTTGTAAGTGGTATACCAGCCGGTTGCCCGGCCCATCCTGGGAAAAGTTGAAGCCCTTTTGAAATATGCGCAAGCTGCCCATCCCCTTTCTGAAATGAGTATAGCACCCGGTAACTATTTTGTCAAATGAATTGACAAAATAATATAAAAATGTTATACTGCAATTATCAAAAAACTGGGAGGCTATCTTATGTCTGAGATTTATGAACCCTGGCGCAAGCCTGTATTTTTCCGCCGTAACCGTGTATTTCGTGTGTACTTAGGCGGCAAGCTGTTCCACGATTTTCTGGGCGATCCCGCAGAAGATGGCAATCTGCCGGAAGAATGGGTCTGCTCCTGCGTCCGCGCGTTGAATGCCGGCCACACAGATCCCCTGGAGGGCATTTCTCTGCGGGAAGAGGACGGCATGCCTTTTCATGAGCTGCTGGCTTCCGATCCGGAGCACTATCTGGGCAGCCGCAAGGAGCTGGGCGTGCTGGTCAAGTATCTGGATAGCGCCATCCGACTGCCCATGCAGGTCCACCCCACCCGAGCCTTCTCCCGGGAGTTTTTCGGCAGTCCCTACGGCAAAGCCGAGTCCTGGCTGATCCTGGCCACCCGGCCCGATGCCTGCATCTACTTCGGTTTCAGCCGGGAGGTGACTAAGGAAGAATTTGCTGCCGCCGTAGAGCGCAGTGAGACCGATCCCAACGCTATGACGGAATTTGTCAACCGGGTCCCCGTACAGACCGACGACGTTTTCTTTGTAGACGCGGGTATGATCCATGCCATTGGCGCAGGCTGTCTGATCCTGGAGGTACAGGAGCCTACGGATTTTACGGTGCAGCCGGAATACTGGTGCGGTGATTATCACTTAAATCAGCACGAGATGTATCTGACATTGGATCCCGACATCGCCCTGGATTGCTTCCATTTCCATAAATTTGGCCCCGAGACTGTAAAGCAGGGCCGCAAGCAACCCAAGGTGGTGTATGAGAAAGACGGCGTACGTGCCGAAAGTCTGATTGGCCCGGAAGATACCCGCTGCTTCAGCGTGGACCGTTTTGTGATGAAGGACGCTTCTTTGACCCTCACACAGCCCGCTTCCATCTGGATCTGCGCCGAAGGCGAAGGCACCGTCACTGCCCCCGGCTACAGCCGCAGCATCAAGATGGGCGATTACTTCTTCCTGCCTGCCGGTGCTGCCGGGGATTGCCGGGCAGAAGGCACCATGACCCTGGTATGCTGTTTGGGCGGCGAATAAAAGGAAAGGAGCCTCAATATGGCCAGAAACGCACGAAATGCGGAATATACCAAACAATATAACCGCAAACTGTTTCTGCGTCTGCTGCGGCTTGGCCCCCTCTCCCGGGCGCAGATCGCCCGCCGGACGGGCTTGACCCGTGCTGCCGCTTCCCTCATTGCGGAAGAGCTTCTCCGGGAAGGATTGGTCGAGGAAACAGAAAGCAGTATCACCAAGCGGGGCCGCACTCCCATTCCTCTGACACTGCGTGCCGATGCTTTTTATGCGGGTGCAGTGTATCTCAACCGCGCAGGCTGTCAAGTAGGCATTGTGGATATGCTGGGCGGTGTAGTCTGCCAACGAAGCCTGCTTCTGGAGCATGCAGGTCCGGAAAAGTTGGCTATTTTGTCCAATACTTTGGAAGAACTGCTGATGCAAAGCGGCATCTGCCGGGAAAAACTGATCGGGGTAGGCGTTTCCGCTCCCGGTCCCCTGGACGGGGAAAATGGACGGATCCTAAATCCTCCCCGCTTTGACATCTGGCATTATACGGACATCTGCGGCCATCTTGGCAAGGTTCTTGGCTGCCCCGTATACCTGGAAAACAATGCCTCCTGCCTTGCCCGGTTTAATCTGGGTAAGACGGAAGCGAAGGGCAGTGAGGATTTCCTTCTGTTGCTGGTAGACAGCGGTGTAGGCTCCGGCGTGATCTCCGGCGGTAAGGTGCTGAAAGGCACCGGGTATTTTACCGGCGAGCTGGGCCACACCACCATTGATTTTCGGGGCAGGCGCTGCTCCTGCGGCAACATTGGCTGCCTGGAAGCCTATGCGGCGGTGGAGCATCTGCTGGAGGGCAGCAGTTTCTCCAACTGGCAGCAGTTAATAGATGCGCTTCCAAAAAGCTCGGAAGCCGCCCAGTTGCTGGAGCTGGAAGCTGACTATCTGGCGGCAGGCATCGTCAATCTGACCCATACTGTCAGTATCGATACGGTCCTCCTGGCCGGCGACATCCGCTACGGCGCAGAGCTTCTGGCCCCCGCTCTGGAGCAGCGGGTCAACAGGCTTTCCATGCGCAGCCCCATATTGCCGATCCGTGTACGTCCATCCTGTACAGGAAAGGATACCAAACTCCAGGCTGCGGCAGATGTGGCTTTCGGACGCTTTTTATCTATTTAAATGCACAAGGCCGCCGGGAAAACCCGGCGGCCTCGTCTTATGCATGGGCCATTTTCTTTTGCGTGCGCAGAATGTGCAGATATACGAAGATAGCCACCAAGGGGAAGATCATGCCAACCAGCATACCCAGTTTCATACCCAGCTGGTCCGGCAGCATGCCCCAGTTTTCTGCCAGCGCAGAGGCTGCGGGATTCGCCATGACCGCATCGGTGATCACGCCGATCAGCTGAGGGCCGAGAGACGCTCCAAAATCACCGCCCGCAGCCATCATGGCGTAGATAAACACGCCGCCGGTGGGGACCCGCTCTGCCGCTACCACCAGGCAGCCGGGCCACATCATGGATACGCAGAAGCCCGTAAAGGCGCAGGCGATCAGGCCGATCACCGGAATGCCGCACACGGCGCAGATCAGATAGCAGCCGGTGGCACCGATGGCACCCAAAAACAGCACTTTGCCGATATTCTTACCGATCTTGGCATACAGGCTTCGGCCAATACCCAGCATCATGCCGAACAGAGCCACGCCAAAGATGTCGCCCCAGACCTTATCGATCCCCAACGCCTGCTCCAGATAACCGGAGCTCCACTGGGCCATAGTGCATTCGGAGGCACCGCCCAGGAAGATGGCAAATACGCACAGCCAAAGCTCCTTCTTTTTCAGCAGCTTCAGCGCACCGGAGACCTTTTCCGGAGTTTCCATTTGGGGGATCTCCGCTCCGGCAAAAGCGATCACAGAGGATAGAGGGATCATCAGCAAAATAGCCACCAGCCACTGCCAGCTTTCCTTGCCAAAAGCGAACAGGAAGATGGTGCCGAATACGATCACACCCACCACGCCCCATGCGTACACGGAGTGCAGCTTACTCATTTCCCGTTCCGGATCTCTGGCAGGAATGGCAGCAAAAACAGGGCTGATAAGAACTTCATTCAATCCGCCCGCTGCCGAGAAGACGATCGTACCGATCACCAGCCCCAAATATACATTCCCCGGAAACAACACCGGTGCCAGCATAAAGATCATCAGACCCAGCAGATACACCACGGGGGTCACCTTGATGAGTCTGGGGATAGAGAATTTATAGGAAAAGAACGAGAGGATCAAATCCACGATCAGCTGAGTGGAGTAATTGGCCAGTACCAGCAGGCCCAGCAAAGAGTAAGAGATGCCGTACAATGACCGGAAGGTCAAAAACAACATAGGCGGCAGATTGCCGATGATGGACATGGTCAGATTGGTGGTATAGCAGGCAAGCTTTACCCGCTGATAGCGCTTTTCCATAAAGATCCGCACCTTTCCAAAAATTTGCAGATATTGTAGCACGCTTGGACCCGGAAAGCAAGTATATCCACCGTTTTTTGCTTCCGTGCAGCCCGCCGAAACCGGTACATCCACCACGCTCTCATAAAGATCGCTCCAACGCGCCGCCAAAAGTAACCCAGTCGTCTTACAACAAACCGTAGAGACGACCATTAGCCGTCCGTGCAATTTTGTAAACAAAATTGCCGGACTCGCAAAATAGGAAAAGGGGATTCCAAAGGGGAAAACGGCGGCTGTTTTGGATGAAGTGGATCCGATCCGTTTTCCCCTTT
>JAZUQE010000189.1:0-7607 GCA_045605575.1 Faecousia sp.
AGGTTCCCGAAGACAAGGAAGCTGTTATCGAAGAGTTCAATGACGCTCTGAAGGAATCCGTCGCTGAGACCAGCGAAGAGCTGATGGACAAGTTCTTCGGCGGCGAAGACTTTACTTATGCTGAAATGATCAAGGGCATGCACACCGGCGTCATGGATTGCTCCATGTTCCCCGTGCTCTGCGGCTCCGGCTTCAACTGCCTGGGCAGCCTGATGCTGATGGATCATATCGTGGATCTGCTGCCTAACCCCGTGGAAGGCAATTACCACAAGGCTACCACCGCTGACGGTAAGGTGGAAGAGTTTGTCGTCTCCCCCGGCGGTGTGCCCTCCGCATTCGTATTCAAGACTGTTTCCGATCAGTACGGTAAGTATTCCTACATCAAGGTGCTCTCCGGTGAGATCACCTCCGACACCACTCTGGTCAACGCCCGTACCGGCGAGACTGAAAAGCTGGGCCGTCTGTACAGCGTATGCGGCAAGAAGACCACCGAAGTCAAGGTCCTTTCCTGCGGCGACATCGGTGCTATCGGCAAGATGGACAAGGTCAAGACCGGCGATACCCTGTGTGATCCCCGTAAGGTAGTCTCCTTGAAGGGTATCCCCTATGCGGATCCCTGCTACTCCATGGCAATCGCTCCCAAGACCAAGGGCCAGGAAGAAAAGGTCGGCACCGGTCTGAACCGTTTGAACGAGGAAGATCCCTCCTTCACTCTGGTCAACAATGCCGAGACCCATCAGCTGGTACTGTCCGGCGCCGGTGACCAGCAGCTGGATGTGCTGGTTTCCAAGCTCAAGAGCCGCTTCGGTGTGGATGCTGTGCTGAGCCCCGCACGCGTGGCCTACCGTGAGAAGATCAAGAAGACTGTGGAGGCTCATGGCCGTCACAAGAAGCAGACCGGCGGCTCCGGCCAGTTCGGTGATGTTTGGGTCCGGTTCTCTCCCCAGGAGGAGCAGGATGGGCTGATCTTCGACGTGGAAGTCGTTGGCGGCGCTGTGCCTAAGAACTTCAACCCCGCTGTTGAAAAGGGTATTCAGGAAGCCATTCAGAAGGGCCCCCTGGCCGGTTACCCCATGGTCAACCTGAAGGCTGTTCTGTATGATGGCTCTTACCATCCCGTGGACTCCAACGAAATGGCATTTAAGCTGGCTGCCATCCTGGCATTCAAGGAGGCTATGCCCAATGCTATGCCCACCCTGCTGGAGCCTGTTGGTGCCCTGGCTGTTACGATCCCTGAGAGCTACATGGGCGATGTGATCGGCGATCTGAATAAGCGCCGCGGCCGTGTTATGGGCATGAACCCCGATTCCGACGGCAACACCGTGGTGGAGGCTGAGGTTCCCATGGCGGAAATGAGCAGCTATGCCATCGACCTGCGGGCTATGACCCAGGCTCGTGGCTCCTTCACGCTGAAGTTTGAGCGTTATGAGGAAGTTCCCAAGGTCAACCAGGCGAAGATCATCGCCGAGGCCAAGGAGCTGGAGGACTAATTTCATAAAAAAGCGGTGCGATCCATTTGGGTCGCACCGTTTTTTGTTGCATGAATAGAAAGGGATTCCAGTTTACCGTTGTGTTTTACACGCCGATAAACCGTAAGGACGCCCAATGGGCGTCCGGTATTTCCTGCGCAGAACCCAATCACTTCATCAAAACGATCGGGCGGACGGTCATTGGCCGTCCGCCCGATCGTTCTGTGCGGCAAATACCAATTTGCGGTTCAGTCTTCCATGACAGCCAGTGTCAAGGGACGCAGAACGCTGTACAAGTCGAAACGGCTGTCATTCAGGTCGGTGATGAAGGCCAGGTTGATAGTGGAATCTGCCACGGTGGCCTGGTCTGCCTGCCGCTTGGCGTCACCGGCGGTCTGACCCTCCAGATAGATCCGGGTGCGGCCCTCGGGCAAGACAAATGTGGAGTCGGTGACCACAAAGGACACCGCAAACCGGCTGGAGCCGCAGGCCTGCAGCAGCCGGGCGGCAGCGGTCTGCAGCACTTCCTGCTTATTTTTGGAATACACGATCCGGTCCGTATCCGGGAACATGAAATCTCCCAGCACCACTTCATCAAAGCCCAGATTTTTCAGTTCGGTAATGATCTGGATCAAAAAGGACAGCGTGCCTTCCTTGGAAGCGTCCAGCCAGTAACAGCCCTGCATATCCATCCACAGTGCGCCGTTGTAGCCCTTGGCAGGAATGCCGTAGGGTACATTTTCCAGGCCAAAGGTATAGTCCCGCAGAGCAGGGAACTTTGCAATGGCGTACAGGCCCGAATCTGTAACAAAGGAAATGATCTGATTGACGGCCCCCAGATCGATGCTGGAAGCCATAGGACCCAGGGAGGAGGCATAATAAAACCTTCCCTTGATATCCTTCATCTCGATCATCACCGGCGTCTGGGCCGGCAGGGAACGCAGAATGTCCATCGTGCGGGCCGTATCATTGACCAGCATATCAGTTGTGATGTAATAGCCATAGAGCTGAGCCAGCTCTGTGCTGGTATTGATGGCGTTTTCGCCTTCGTTATAATAAATGGGGGTAGTGGCATTTTCATCAGGGGGGACAGCGACTTCACCCACAGACAGTTGGTCTGACAGGCTGAAGTCCAGCTTTGCACCTTCGCGGGTGTAGATCACATATCGGTCCACCCACAAAAACCACACAACGGCTGCCAGCACCAGCAGCAGAGCCAGCACCAGCAAAAAAGCACCAAAGCCCCGCAGCGCCCGGCGGGAACGGTAAGAAAGGGCCATACATTACTCCTTTTTGGCGATCACGCAGCGCCAATCTTCTTTGCTGCGTACGCTTGTTACAGTCAGTCCGGCGTTTTTCAACGCGACGGTCACATCTGCCAGGCGGGTATCCAGTATACCGGAGCAGATCAAAGTACTGCTTTCCGACAGCAGCTGGGGCAGGACGGGAGCCAGGGAGATGATCACATCCGCTACGATGTTTACCAGCACCAGATCATGGTGGCTGCGCTGCAAGCGCGCCATCAGCGTACGGTCAGCGGTCACGTTGCCGGTGCAGGCCGTAAAGGCGGGCCCAGCAAAGCCGTTATAGGCAGCATTTTCCCGGGCGATGTCCTCCGCCTTGGGGTCAATATCCACGCCAATGGCGGAACCTGCTCCAAGCCGCAGAGCGGCTATGGACAAAATACCGCTGCCGCTGCCCAAATCCAGGCAGGTACAGCCCGGTGTGACATGCGCTTCCATGGCTTCCATCACCATCTGGGTGGAGGGGTGGGCACCGGTTCCGAAGGTCAGGCCCGGATCCAGGATCACAGGCAGCCTGCCGGAATCGTCGGTATCTGCCAGCCAGTAGGGCAGCACGATGAGGCGGCTGCCGATCTGCTGAGGCGGATAGTTATCTTTCCAGCTTTCCTCCCAGTCAGTCTGTGCCAAAGGAGCGATATGGACGGTTAATTCGCCCAGGTCCTTGCCGGCACGGAGCCGGTCGATCAAGCTGTTCAGACGGGCCAGTCCTGCCGAATCCGTATCTTCCAGGTAGAGTTTGATATGAGAGAGGCCCTGCAGCCGGGATTGCAGCTGCTCATCGATATAATCCCAATATGCCCGGTTCTCATCCAGGAACGTCTCAAACTCCTGCTGATCCTCCAAAACCAGATCCGCAAAGCCCCCTGCGGTCAGCTGCGCCGCAACGGTATCAATGCTGCTGCTTTGGGTATCAATGGTGATCTCCAACCAGGCCATAGTGCGTCCTCCCTTTGTTTCGTACCCTTCATTTTACCTTAAAAGTGTGCAAAAGGCAACCGTTAAACCGTTAAATTTTTATTACCTACTTCCTATTTGGGGGAAACTGATATATAATAACCGTATATTGACCAAAGGAGTATGTTGATGATCCAAACCTTTCCCATTGCACCGGGAATTACGATGCGATGCATTCCGGACAGCCGATTCAAGCAGGGCTGCCTCAGCCTGCAGCTGGTGCGCCCCATGTGTCGGGAGGAAGCAGCAATGAATGCCCTGCTGCCGGCTGTGCTGCTGCGTGGAAGCAGGAGCTGCCCGGATCTGAGGGCCATCACACTGCGGCTGGACGAGTACTACGGCGCTTCCGTCGGTGCCGTCTCCCGTAGGGTGGGTGACTACCAGACCACCGGCTTATACTGCGCCATGCTGGAAGACCGGTTTGCCATGGCTGGGGATGCTGTGCTGGCGCCCATGGCAGATTTTTTGAAGGAATTGCTGCTGGAGCCTGCCCTGGAAGAGGGTGTATTCCGGGAAAGCTTTGTAGAGAGCGAAAAGAAGAATCTGATCTCCACCATTGAGTCCCAGCGTAATGATAAGCGCTTTTATGCCATGGAGCGGCTGCTGCGGCAGATGTGCAGCCGGGACAGCTTTGGCATTCCCCGTCTGGGAGAGCCGGAGCAAGTAGCCGCGATCACAGCCAACAGCCTGTATACCCACTATCGGAAGATCCTGGAAACCAGCCGGACGGAACTGATGTATGTAGGCTGCGCGGATCCGGGGTATGTGGCAGAGCTTGCTGCTGAGCTGTTTGACGGGGTGAAACGACAGTATGTCCCTCTACCTCCCCAAACGCCTTTCTGTGCGGGGCCGGAAACAGACCGCTATGAGCAGCAGGAGGTCAGCCAGGGTAAGCTGTGTATGGGTTTTACCACCGGGGTGACCATCCGGGATCCGGAATTTGCGGCTATGCAGGTGCTGAATTTGATCTTCGGCGGTGGCCTGACAAGCAAGCTTTTTACCCATGTGCGAGAAAAAATGGCCCTGTGCTACGCGATCGACTCGGCTTACCATGGCTCAAAGGGTCTTTTGACGGTATCGGCCGGCATCGACAGCGACAAAGACGCTCTGGTGCGTGAGCAGATCCTGGCGCAGCTGGATGCCTGCTGCCGGGGAGATATTACCCCCCAGGAGCTGTCCGCTGCCAAGGAAAGCATGCGCGCCGGTCTGCAGGCTACCCACGATTCCCCCGGCTCCATGGAAAGCTACTATGCCACTGCAGCCCTTAGCGGCTTCGCCCTTTCCCCGCAGGCCTATATCCGGGCAGTGGAAGCTGTTACCGGGCAGCAGGTTGCAGAAATGGCACAGAAGCTGAAGCTGCACAGCGTATTCTTCCTGAAGGGGGTGAGCCGGTGAAGGAAAACCATTATCCCCGGCTGGATGAGACTGTTGTTTGGAACAAGCTTGCCAACGGTTTGACCCTGGCTGTGGTCCCGCGGAAGGGATTTCAGAAAAAACTGGCCTATTTTGTCACGGATTTCGGCTCCCTGCACACAGATTTTATGCTCGACGGCCGGGAATACCGCGCTCCCATGGGCGTTGCCCACTATCTGGAGCATAAACTGTTCGACATGCCGGATGGAGAAGTTTCTGCAGCCTTCGCGGCACTGGGTGCGTCTGTCAATGCTTTCACCAGTTATGATATGACCGCTTATTACTTCTCCTGCACGGAAAACTTTGATGAAAGCCTGCGGCTTTTACTGGAATTTGTGTCCACCCCCTATTTCCTTGCTGAAAGCGTAGAGCGGGAAAAGGGGATCATCAGTCAGGAGATCGACATGACCGCCGACACGCCGGACACCCGGCTCTTTGAGCAGCTGATGGAAGCGATGTATATCCGCCATCCCATCCGCCAGCCTATTTTGGGCACAGCAGATTCCATACAAAACATCACGCCCCAGGTGCTGACGGACTGCCACCGGGCCTTTTACACCCCCGAAAACATGATGCTGTGCGTCATTGGTGATGTGGATGCGAAAGCAATCGCCGCACTGGCTCAGCAGGTGCTGGGGGATACGCCCCGGCCGACCGGAAATAAGCTGCGCCCCTGGCAGGAAGAAATGACCCCGGCTGTACCGGAGGTACGCTGCGCCATGGAAGTGGCTATGCCGATGTTCCAGCTGGGCTTCAAATGTGAACCTACCGGACATGGCATCGATGCGATCCGTATGGAGGTCATCGGTGATCTGGCTGCAGAGGCCTTGTTCGGGGAATCCTCCAGGCTGTATCTGCAGCTGTATGAAGAAGGCCTCATTGACTCCTCTTTTGGCGGCGGCTTTGAGACCGTGGAGGGGATGGCTTTGCTCACCGCTTCCGGAGACAGCGATGCACCTGAGCGGGTCCGGGATGCCATTGTGGCGCAGGCTGCAGTTTTGGCTGCGGAAGGGCTGCACCAGCAGGATCTTCTGCGCATGAAGCGGAGCTTGCTGGGCCGCAGACTCCGGGATCTGGACAGCTTTGATTCCACCTGCTTCCGGCTGTGTGCTTATCATTTTTCCAATTTTGACTATATGGAGTTCCCCGCCGTTGTGGAAAGTGTAACGGTGCAGGAAACCATTGATTTTATCAAACGGGTCGTGACCACCGAGCGGTGCTGTCTCAGCGTGATCACACCCCTTACCCAGGAGGTAATCACATGAATCCATCCGATTATTTGTCTATTTCCTTCCCCTTTTTGGGGCTGGAGCTAAATCCGCCCAGGACGCTGGACCTTGGACCCCTGAGCATTCATTTTTATGGTATGATCATCGCCTGCGGCCTGCTGCTGGCGGTATGGTACGGTATGCGCCGCAGTAAACAATTCGGCTTTACTCAGGATGACATCATCGACGGTGTTCTGTGGGTCGTGCCCTTTGCCATTTTGTGCGCCCGGCTTTACTACTGCGTGTTCTCATGGGAGTCCGGCGGCTATGCGGCCAATCCTATTTCCGTGCTGTATATCTGGGAGGGCGGCCTCGCCATCTATGGCGGTGTACTGGGTGCCGTCGTGGGCGTGGCTGTGTACTGCAAAGCCCGAAAGCTGAAGCTGCCTGCTCTGCTGGATCTGGTGAGCATCGGCTTTCTGATCGGTCAGAGTATAGGCCGCTGGGGCAATTTCTTCAACCGGGAGGCCTTTGGCGCGGCTACGGACAGCTTCTTCCGTATGGGCCTCTATAACAAATGGACCCAGAGCTGGGAGTATTACCATCCTACCTTCCTGTACGAATCCTTATGGAACGCGGCAGGCTTCGTGTTGCTGCATTTCCTGTCCAAGAAGAGAAAATACGACGGGCAGATCGCCCTGGGTTATGCAGCCTGGTACGGTCTGGGCCGGGCTATGATCGAAGGACTGCGGGTAGACAGCCTGTACTGGGGACCCTTCCGGGTGAGCCAGGTGCTGGCAGCTGTTAGCTTCCTGGCCTCTGCTGTAGTGCTGCTGATCCAGTGGCGCCGTCCTCACGATCCGAATAAGCTTTTCGTTGCCCGGTTTGCACAGCCGGAAACGTCGAACACAGAAGAATAACAAACAGCGCGCGTCCGGGATGCGGAACGCGCGCTGGCAGTCTGTCAAAAAATATTACCTACGATTATAGAGCAGCGGGGGTGAAAAAGAACGCAGGGTTATGATACTTTCTGTCCGGCCAGAAAGTATCCAAAGAGCCGCCGGGGACCTTTCGTATGGTCCCAAGTCGGAGGCCAAGCGGTCTTAGGAAGACAACACCCACAGCCAACTCCTTGGCTCACAGAACGACATGGCTACGATCCGACTTATAGAGCAGCGGGGGTGAAAAAGAACGCAGGGTTATGATACTTTCTGTCCGGCCAGAAAGTATCCAAAGAGCCGCCGGGGACCTTTCGTATG
>JAZUQE010000190.1:0-6243 GCA_045605575.1 Faecousia sp.
GAACGACATGGCTACGATCCGACTTCCCCTTTGGAATCCCCTGTGATAGAGCTTCTGTGAAGATAGGCATTCTATTGGAAAGGCACTTCTTTGACACGCTCACAGGGCCTGTTGCGACAATGCAACAGGCCCTGTTTATTACATTACTGCGCTCTGGCGTTGATCCAGCCATGGTATTCGTCCAAAAAGTCTTCTGCAGTTTTCGTAAGTCTGACGCAGGCAATATCATCCCGGAAAGAGAAAATGGCAAAGAAGTTACCTAAGTATTTGTCAATGATCTGCACCTTCAGCACCAGCTTCCGCTCTTCGCGCCAGGCGGCGGAGGCAGCGCAGTCATAATAGAAGTCATCACCGCCGGACAGACCGCCGTGAAGATCGGAATAGCCGGCCTGTGGAAATTTACCGAATACATTTTTACCCAGACCGAAGGGCAGCTCTTTATAGCCCTGGGCGTTGCGGTAGCAGAATACGCCGGTTTCGGGAGCGTCAAAACGGAAGGAGAATTCTGTGATACCCATGGGGTTCTCGTCACAAATATAACGGACACCGTTTATGGCATCCCGGTATGCAGACTGTGTAGGACCGGGGATGTGTTTCAAATTCAGAGAAGAAAGCAGCTTCTGCAGCTGGGAAAAGCCTTCCGGATCCTCCGGCAGGGGAGTGGACTGCAGCTCATCGAGGATGAAGTCCTGCAGGCAAGCCAGGATCAAACTATAAGCAGAGGCGTAACCCTGATTGTCGGAGGTGATGGAAAACAGCAGTTCCCGCTCCGGGAACGCCACCGTCAGCTGGCCGCCCATACCTACAAAAGCAAAGCCGTCCAGATAACGCCAGATCTGGTAGCCATAGCCATGGCCGCGGAAGCCTTCCGCAAAGCCGGTTTCGTAATTATCCACCAGAGGAGAGGTTGCTTCCCACACAAGGGATTCGGGGATCAGTTGTTTGCCCTCAAACCGACCGCCATTCATCAGCAGCCAGCCGAAGGAAGCCACATCCCGCAGGGTGCAGAGCATGGCGGAATCGCCCCAGGTATCCTCGCTTCGGGTCTTGAGCATGGTGGCTGTTTGGAACGTACCCATGGTGTTGAAAAGCTTTTCTTTCAGATAGTCCAGCAGCGGCATGCCGGAGAGCTTTTCCACCAGAGCGGAAAGCACCTGAGAACCGAGGCTGTCATATTCCCAAACAAGTCCGGAGGCGCGGTAGGCGGAAGAATAGTTCAGGTAGTGCGCGGTGCGGTCTGTGACAGATTTATCTGCAAACCAGCTGGGAGAGGTGCCGGAGGTCTGCATATTCAGCATGTGACGGATGGTTTGTCCGGCAAGATAGGGAGGAAGCTCGCGCGTGAGCTTTTCCGGGAAATGATCAGCGATCTTGTCATCGAGTGTGAGTTTCCCGTCTGCTGAAAGCAGACAGACGGCTATACCTTCGAAGCTCTTGGTTTCAGAATACAGGCGGTTTAAGGAATTGCGGTCATAAGGGGGCCAATAGCCTTCACAGAAGATCCGGTTACCTCGCGCCAGAAGAACACTATGGGTATATAGCCCACGCTGCTCCAGCTTTTGGATAAATTTAACCACGGCACGTGAGGAAATACCGGCTTGCTCCGGGGTGATTTCAGTAAACATAGCTGCTCTCCTTTTCACACTGCTTTTTAAGTTCGGAGGGGGAAAGACCGTACATTTTTTTGAAGCTGCAGGAAAAATAGTTGCTGTCGTTGAAGCCGCACTGCATGGCAACCTGGGCCACACTGGGAGAGTTTCCGCTTTTTAAGATAGATTCGGCCTTTTTCATACGGTATAGGTTTAGATATTCGCTGTAGCCGAAGCCGGTTTCCTTGCGAAATATACGGGAAAGATGCTCCGGACTGACGGCACAGTGCCTGGCTGTTTCCTGTAAGGTGGGGTGCGAGCTGTAGTGAGAGTGGATGTAGCGTATCGCTTTTTCTACAAAGGAGCTGCCGGTATGGACATCCGGATGCAGGGTGGGATTTTTGACCATCAGCAGCATCAGTGCCGCTACACAGCAGCGGATCGTGTCTGAAGAGAATTCTTCCCGCTGTTCATAAGCACGCCGGATCTGCCGATAGAGAATATGGATCTGCTCTGCGATGGCGTGGCTTGGGCTAAAATAGACCAGCTTGTCTATATGGGGAAGCACGGAGGGGGGGATGTAGTCTTCTGAGCAGTGGATCAGCTGGCGGCTGTAGGCAGGTACTTCGTAGATCACCTTATGGATGATCCCGGGAGGGATGACAACAAAATCGCCGCAGCTGAGAGAATAAGTACGGTTATCGATAAAGTAGCGGCAGCTGCCGTCGGTGAGAAAATAGATCTCGTATTCCCGGTGATAGTGGGATGTGGGTGGACCTGCGGCGTGATGATCCAATGCTTCAAACATCAGTCGGCTCTCGGGTAAGGGCGGCACGGCGCACACCTCCTTTTGAGGTGAGTATATTGAAAACAATCAAGAAAATCAAGAGAAAACCGAAATAAATCAAATTACTATAGTATTAGCACGAATTTCTTGATATCAAGAAGGCTACGTTCGTGTGGGTGTCCGGCAATATGCGCAGAATCGTTTTCTGTTTCCGTGACCCGGTAGGCCGGCGGTAAGATCTACAGGACGAAAGAGCATGAAAAGAGGTACAGTCCGATATCCAAGCGGAAAAGAAAAGGAGGCCGCAGCCTCCTTTCACGAGGCACGCTCCGTTACATATCGATCCGGCCCGTAAGTTTATCGGTAACCTTCCAGGCTGCATCTTCGACCTTGTTGGCTGCCTGGGCCGCCAGTTTTCTGGCGGGGTTGTTCTTCGGCATCATTAAAATCGCTACAGCGCCAGCGGCGGCACCGATGCCCATGGTAATGGCCCATCCTTTCAACTGCATTCTGATCCCTCCCTTCGGCAATAGTATGCCCAATGTGAAAAAAATCTACACATTCCGCCCATTCCGGGTTTGCATTTGGGAAAAAATGTGATAAAATCAAGCTAGAAAATACAAGGAGGGCGCTGCCATGTCAATGGATGTTTTGCAGGATAAAATTCGGAAAACCAAGAATCCTTCCGTGCTGTACCTGGATGGTATGCGGGAATGGATCCCGCCGCAATACGTTGAGCAGGAGGGCGATGGCGCGCTTGGGGCTTACTATGCCGCGCTTCTGCAGGAGCTGAAGGGCGTGATCCCGGCAGTGCGCTTTTCGTTCGGCAGTTTTGCGTTGATGGGAGCAGAGGGCTTGCAGAAACTGAGCGGTCTTTTGTGGCAGGCAAAGGAGCTGGGCTACTACGTGATCCTGGATATGCCGGAGCTGCTTTCTGCGCCCGCTGCGGAGCAGGCTGCCCGGATCCTGGGAGCGGAGACTTCTCCCTATCCCTGTGATGGCGTTGTGCTGCCTATGTATGCGGGCAGCGACCTGCTGAAGCCCTTTGCCCAGCTGGCTGCGGGCGGTAAGGCGGTCTTCCCGGTAGTCCGTACAGCCAACCGCTCTGCGTCAGAGCTGCAGGATCTGCTTTCCGGCAACCGTTTGGTGCACGTAGCGGCTGCGGATATCATCAGCCGTCAGGGCGAAAGCTGCCTGGGCAAATTCGGCTACAGTCAGATCGGTGCGCTGGCAGCGGCCAGTGCTGCGGATAGCCTGCGTAACCTGCGGGCAAAATACAGCCGGCTCTTTTTGCTGCTGGACGGAGCGGATTATCCCAATGCCAACGCAAAAAACTGCAGCTTCGCTTTTGATAAGTTGGGCCGGGGCGCGGCCGCCTGTATCGGCGGCGTAGTTGTGGGAGCCTGGAAGGACGCTGAGGGTGAGGATTGCCTGGGCGCTGCAGTGCAGGCTGCGGAGCGGATGAAAAAGAATCTGACCCGGTACATCACGGTATTGTGAGGTAAGTATTATCAAAATTTACGGAAGTATGCTGTGCCCGGACTGCGTGCAGTGCAGGAAAGAGCTGGATGAGGCAGGTGTGGCCTATGAATATCTGGATTTTTCCGATAACCTGAAAAATTTAAAAGAATTTTTAAAGCTACGGGATGATGACCCTGCCTTCGATGCGGTGCGGCAGGTGGGGAGCATCGGCATTCCCTGCCTTGTGAAAGAGGATGGGACCCTGACACTCAGCTGGGACGAATGTATGTAACCGGGGCTTTCGCCCCGATTAGGATCAATAGCGGCCACCGGCGCGGCTGCGGCTTTCCTGATTGGCACCGTTGCTGGGATCGATGGTATCCTCGGCACCGGGGATCATGTCATCCATGCCCGGCGTGGTCATGTCCGTGGTGGGCATGGTCGTGGGGGCGGTGGTGGGAGCCGTGGTAGGAGCTGTGGTAGGTGCTGTAGTGGGTGCGGTTGTGGGTCTGGTGGTAGGTGCGGACGTACTGGGCGTCGTAGGCTCCTGGGCGCTGCGGCAGCCAGCCAGAAGACCTACGGTAAGGACAAGTACAAGGGCCAGTGCAAAGATCTTTTTCATTGGTTTACCTCCTGTTGATTTTGAAAGATCCGATCCGTGGCGCCAGAAAGCGTACGGCGGGTTTCAAGCCTAGTATTTCCGAATCCGCCGTTCTTACGCAGTCAAAAACTGTATGCGCAAGATGGAAACGGGGTTTTTTTGGAAAATTTGAAAAAAGACGTTGCTATTTTTGGTTGGGTCATGTATAATAACCGGAGAATACTTAAGAGAAGGGGTTTCTGAAAGATGAAGAAGCTTGCTGTTAAAAAGAATATCGAGTGCATGGCCTGCCTGGAGTGCGTCCGTGCCTGCTCCACCGCTTTTTATAAGGAATTCCATCAGGATCTTTCCTGCATCCAGGTAGTTGCCAAGGGCAACGGCGCCAAGCCCATGACCTGCATCCAGTGTGGTAAGTGCATGCGTACCTGCGAGCACGGTGCGATCACCCAGAATCCCAAGACCGGCGTGTATATGATCAACAAGAAGCTCTGCGTCGGCTGCGGTAAGTGCGTAGAGGCTTGCCCCATGAAGGTCATGGTCATGAAGCCCGAGGGCCCCGCATCCAAATGCATCGCCTGCGGCATCTGCGTGAAGGCCTGCCCTATGGAGCTGCTGGAGATCGTGGAGAAGTAAAGTTACATAGCGTTTAAGCCCTGCTTAACGGCAGGGCTTAATTTTTTATTAATTATTCCCGATGCGGTAGCTTTTTTGATCCCGCAGTGGTAAAATGCGAACATTATATTCCGGGAGGAAACACGAATGAACAAGCATTGGAAATGGATCGTGCCGGCGGCCGTGGCTGCGCTGGTTTTGGCGGTGGCCCTGTGTTGGCATCTGGTGTATCCGAGGATCGCAAACTACGGCTTTGCCAGAGAAGTTCCCCCAGCACAGCAGGAGGCAAGGATGCAGATCGTCCGGCAGGCGGAAAGCTGGCTGGGTGCCCGGGAAGGGGATGAAGATCACCAAGCCATCGTGAATATCTACAACGCCCATGAGCCTTTGGCCCAGGGATATGAGGTCAGCTATGAAGATAACTGGTGTGCTGCCTTTGGAAGCACCGTTGCGATCCAGTGCGGCATGACGCAGATCATCCCCACGGAGTGCGGCTGTGAGAGACAGATCGGGCTGTTCAAAGATATGGGCTGCTGGGTAGAGGATGACGGCTATGTTCCGCTTCCGGGAGACTACATCTTCTACTGCTGGACGGACAAGGGATTTGGAGATTCCACAGGCTGGAGCGGCCATGTGGGTATCGTAGCCGGAACGGCAGGCGGGTATATCAAGGTCATTGAGGGAAATTATGATGATGCGGTCAAAATCCGCTATATCCCCATCAACGGCGCGGGCATCCGCGGCTTTGGTGTGCCGGATTATTCAAAGTAAATCAGAAGGCTTTGCACGCAGTTTTCGCATTCTGTAACATCTGTCCTTTCCAGTTTGTCGTACAGCTTCCTGTGGATGCCGTAGGGACGGCCATTGTGTCCGGCAATTTTGTGCGCAAAATTGGATCGCCGTAAGGCGATAATTTTTAATTTCCTGCGGAAATTCCAACAATTGCGATGCAATTGTTGGGCGGGCGCATGGTAAGCGCCCCTATTACCTTGTAACATCTAAAAGTCGACGATTCTAAAATTGCCGTAGGGCGGGGGTTTACTCCCGCCGGTGGTTTTGCGTTGCAAAACCACCTCGCCATAGGCGATCATCGGTTTATTTTCTTTCGGTAAATCCGGAAATTGTTCCAATTCCCGGCGGCGGGGGCAAGCCCCCGCCCTACGATCACAAATTGACTTTTTACAAGCTTTATG
>JAZUQE010000191.1:0-3519 GCA_045605575.1 Faecousia sp.
ATTTTATGGATACCGTGCTAATATATCAAAGTTGTCAGACGGCAGCAAAATAACCGGGTGTGGCGAAGTTTGGTATCGCGCTTGAATGGGGTTCAAGAGGCCGCTGGTTCGAATCCAGTCACTCGGACCAAAAAGAACTGAAACGGGTCGTTTCAGGTCTTTTTCTTTAATGCCTTTAGGCTTAATCTAAACCCCTGGTTCTACCAGGGGTGGGTAAGAAAAGCCTTGGCAAATAAAAACCCCCGTGTTACGTTGGTGAAGGTTTGGCGACCACATCACGAAGCGGAAACAAGGAGGTTTTTAACGATGAAAAACGAGGTAAAACATACGGCACATTCCAGTTATGGGTGTCAGTATCATATCGTATTCGCACCGAAGTATCGTCGGAAAGTGATTTACAAGCAGATACGGAAGGATATAGGAGAAATATTCCGAAAGCAATGCGCCGAGATGAGAGTAGAGATCATCGAAGCGGAAGCATGCGTAGATCACATACATATGCTCGTAAGTATACCACCATATATGAGTGTAGCACAGTTCGTAGGAACACTCAAGAGCAAAAGTGCATTAATGATATTCGATAGACACGCGAACCTCAAATACCGTTACGGCAGCAGAAATTTCTGGGCTAGAGGATATTTCGTGGACACGGTAGGCAAGAACGAGAAAATGATCGCAGATTATATCAAGAATCAGCTCGAGGAAGATTTCGCAAAAGATCAGATCTCACTCAAAGAGTTTGCAGACCCGTTTACGGGTGAAAGAAATAAGTAAGGCAAAAACAAACAGCCACCTTTAGGTGGCTGCCTGTAATCGTGATGCGATGGTTGCCTTCAAAACCCCTTAGAGGGGTCAGCATGAGTTGACCCTTCTAGGGTCTGAGCAAACCACTAGTTTACTAGTGGTTATGATTTGATTACGCCTTGGGCAGGGGGAAGCGGATGTTCAGGAAGAACATATTATCTTCCACCTTAACGGAGAACTTTCCGCCATACAGCTCGGTGATATATTTGATGGATTTGATGCCGAAGCCATGCTGATGGGGATTTTCCTTAGTGGTGGCGGGTAGGTTGTCCTCCAGAACCAGCGGTCCGTCAAAATAATTGGACTCTTCGATTTCCAGGAAGCCGTTGCTTTCCCGGCACAGGAGGCTGATCAGTTTGTTTTCCGGGTTTTCTACCTGCCGGACGGCCTCCACAGCGTTGTCGATGATGTTGCCGAAGAGGGTGTAGGTCTGGACTGCCGTGAGAAAATCCAGCTTCTTGCCGTCCGCCATACAGAAGAACTGAATGCCGTTTTTCTGGCACAGCATGGCTTTTTCACACAGCACCACATCCAGTACCTTGTTGCCGGATTTGATGTTGGAGTCATAGAACTGGAGGGCTTCCTGCAAGGATGCAACTTCGTCTTTGGTAAGCTTGCCTTCAATCTTGCCGATGATGTGCTTGAGGTTATGGCACTTCATGTTGATCACATCGATATTGGCCTTGACGGATTCAAACTGGGCCATATCCTGCTTCCAAAGCTGATTCATAATGGCCAGCTGCTGCTCCCGCTCGTTCTGGGACAGAATGCCGGCGCAGGTCAGCAGCACTACGAAGCCAAAGCCGATACAGAACAGCTTCACCACGATGTTCAAAGCGAAGCTCTCGGCCTCATAGACCCGGGAAATGCAGATAAGCACATTGACGATCAGTACCGTGGCGATGGACAGGGCGATGACCTTGCTCCTGGTGGTGGTATCTTCTACCAGCTTGGTCTTGGGACGGAATACCACAGACAACAGCATATACATACCTACATGAAAACCCAGAAACAGGAGCCATTCCCAGTCCTGCAGGGCTTCGGAGCCGGGGCGCATCAGTGAGATGGTCTCCCGGTCGTTGATGCCCAGAATATTCTGAATTAAAGGATACAGCTTGCCGGTGACCTGATAGGCGGCACTGCCGGAGCAGAAGACCAGCAGCTCATTCAGCACGGTGTCGCTGAAGCAGATCATGGTGAAGGCCAGATTTGTCAGGTTGATGACGAGATAACATAAGACCCGAACGGGGAGGGTGTCGTAGGTGGTTTTCAAAACAGCCAGCAGCAGGGCAAGCGCAAAACCCACGGCCAGGGACACCAGAATTCGCAGGGGAAACAGTATTCCTTTTTTTAGAACACGGGCAAAAAACATGATGCAGATCTGGGCCTCCAGGAATGTCAATCCAAGCGCAAAGGCCTCCCAGGTGTAGGGCCCCATCAGACTGTAGAGCAATTCCATTAAACGCCCACCCCCATGAAGTCTTCAAATTTCTCGCAGAACTGTTTCTTCCGGGGATAACTGATGGGCAGCACCGTGTCATCGAGATAGACACTCATGCCGTCGATTCTGTTGATATAGGCAAGATTCACCAACAGATAGTTGTTGCAGCGGGCGAAGCCATACTCTCCCAGCTGCAGTTCTACACTTTTCATGGTCTGGTACTGGCGGAAATCGCCTTGTCGGGTGTGATACACACAGTGATGCTGCTGGACTTCCACATAAAGGATCTGGTCTGGGGTCAGCCGGACCATACCGGATTCCGACTTAATCAGAATGCTGGACACCTTCTTCTGGGGCATCAGCTTGCTCATGGCCCGAGTGAATTTCAGCTTGAACTCTGGGTATCGGACAGGTTTGAGAATGAAATCGAAAGCGCCGACCTCATAACCCTGGATGGCGTACTGCTGCATATTGGTGACGAAGATCACCATGACCTTGTCGTCCTTCTCCCGCAGCAGCCGGGAGGCATCCATGCCGTTCATCATGGGCATGAGGATGTCCATGAAAACGACATCGTATTCGCCGGAATACTTGTTCAGGAAGGCCATGGCGTTATAGAACACGGTGGTTTTCAGAGGAACGCGAAATTCGTTGGAATAGCGGATCAGCGCGGACTCCAATTGCTGGGCTTGGTCTTTGTCGTCTTCGATAATGGCAATATTAACCATATCATTGGCCTCCTTTCCTACTTACAGTATAACATTTGCACGAAAAACTGTCAAACGAGCTTATGCTGTGAAAACAAGAGGTTGTGCGGTGGTGGACAAAGGTTATGCGGTATTGATTGCGATGTTCACAGAAAAATCATAAGATAAGATCGTCAAAAAGTGGGAATTGTCCCATAACAACAAGGAGGAAAATAAAATGAAAAAAATGATCGCATTGGTTCTGACACTTGCCTTGGCAGCATGCCTGCTGTGCGGCTGCGGCGCTGCAGAGGAACCCGTAAAGGTCACCGGCATGTATCTGTCCCCCGCCAAGCTGAGCTATCAGAACATGAGACCTACTTACAACTACTATATGACCACCTTCGCCCATCAGGAGCTGACCCTGAATGATGACGGCACCTACTGCCTGATCATCTCCGAGTCCACCTTCTCCGCCCTGGAGCTGGCAGAGTCCACCAACGATGCCAAGGGCAACGAGCGCACCAACTCCATTTCCAAGTACTACGGCAACTATACCAGCAAGGTCAACGATCTGGACGAGGATCT
>JAZUQE010000192.1:0-11590 GCA_045605575.1 Faecousia sp.
GGCCAAAGGGGAAAACGGATCGGGTCTACTTCATCCCAAAACAGCCGCCGTTTTCCCCTTTGGAATCCCCTCTTCCTATTTTGCGTGGGATCATTACCCTTGGGGCATGCATCTTCCACCAGTAGGGGCGGCAACCTTGACGCGCCGCCCACCGCACCTAAGGGTACGCGGAAAGGGAATCGGCTTTTCGCCCCAAAAGAGGCTTCTTTGAGGTGTGATACTTTCTGTCCGGCCAGAAAGTATCCAAAGAGCCGCCGGGGGATCTTCCGTATGGTCCCCGGACTCCCCAGCGGGCAAAAAAGGAGCCATCTCATACATTTGAGACAGCTCCTTTGGAATGTTGTACTTGTTTACACGCTCTTATGGCAGTCCACCAGAGAAACATGGGTAACCGTGGGAATTTCCTGCATGGTGAGCACCAGCTTTTTATTCTTTTCGCTGATGCCAAGCTCGTAGATCAGCTCCAGTCCGGCTTCGCCGGTGACCAAAGAGGAGAGCTTATAGCTGGCACCTGCCTTGCGCAGAGCAGCCTCCACCTGGTCGGCGGCAGCAGCCTGACCGGCTTTCACGATGAGAAGGAAAGGCTTTTCCGTTTTTGCCAACAGAATGACGCTGACCATACAGATCACGCCCACAAACAGGCACCCAATGACGGTAAGCATATAGAAGCCCGCGCCGGCCGTAATACCGGCAGCCACCGCCCAGAACATAAAGGCGGTATCGGAGGCATCCTTGATAGCCGTACGGAAACGGACGATGGACAACGCACCCACCATACCCAGCGACAGCGCCAGGTTGGAGGTGATGGTCAGCACCACCATGGCACTGATGGAGCAGACCAGCAGCAAGGTTATGCAGAAGCTGCGGTGAAAGGCCACTTTCCGCATAGCCTGGCGGTAAATAAGCAGGATAAACAGGCCCGCCGCCAGAGACATGAGCAGACCCAGAATAATATCTGCCGTAGACAGACTGGTGGTAAAGCCCTCCAGAACACTGTTTTTCAAGGCGTCAGCGATGGATAACATGCAAAATTCCTCCTACCGAAATAATCTATCGCGGCACAGCGCGTATTTTGACACAGAAAGCTGGGTGGCACTGACATCTGTCAGCATGCGGATAAAGGCCGGGCAGTGCTTGCCGTACTTGATCTCCATAATGACCTCATTGCCGCTAAGGACCGGCATGCCCGATATTTGCGGATCGAACAGAGCCCGGGGCTCCGGAGCAATGGCTTCCAAGCCGGTATCAAAGGTCAGCCGCAGATCAGACCCAGCAAAGGTGAAGGCATCCCGCCGGTAGCGGACTACCACGCTCCCCCGCAGGCCATCAGCCTGGATCTGGGCGGCCAGGTCATAGGCCCTGCCTGTAAAAGCGAAAAGCTCCGTTTGTGTGCCGCAAAGCAGCGGGATCTGCTCCGGCAAAATGGACACAGCAGCCTTTTTGGTCAGCACGCCATGCTTGTCCTTCCGTTCCAGCTTGACCACACGGTCGGAATGGTCATATGTACGGATGCGGAATTTCCGGTGCTCCGGAAGGCCTTCCAGCTTTTCCAGCAGAGCATGGTCCCCATGGTCATCGTAGTAAAGGGAGGTGATCACGTAGCTGCCGTGAGATCCATTGGCATCCGGGGTCAGCACCTGCCTGGCCCGCTGAAGAAGCTGGGCATACTGCCGGTAATCAATGATATATTTTTCTTCATGGCGCGAAGCCATGCCGCCACCTCCTTATACACGGAATCCATACTCGCGCATCTGCGCGTCAGTCAAGTGAAAATAGGTCTGCACCTGGGGGATCAGCATCTCATAGCGATGATCCACATAGTTACGCAGGATGCCCAGGTAACGATCCCAGTGTGCCTGGGTATCATACCAGCGGGCCATGTCTTTGGGCATATCCGGGGCGATCTGGGCCACCATGGCATCGATCCGGCTGTGAAGATTCTCCGGTGTCCAGATATTGTCCATCTGCCAGGCCAGACGCCTCAGGAACGCTTCTTTAAAATCTTGATTTTTCAGGAGCGCATTGATGATGACTGTAGAAAGATAATCCGCCGCACCGGTCCCATAGGGATTTAAGTGCTGCTGTACGGAATTATAATCCGGGTTATACAAGGATAGATCCGTATCGTACAGGATCCACCGCCATTTACCGCCCTTGGTGGTAAAAAAGCGCACATTGGAATTATCGTCGTTGCCAATGCAGATCTGGGCAATGATATAATCCATATACTGCTCAATATCCATCATTTCAGCAAGGGCGTCGTAGTATTCCTGCTTGGTCAGATCGTGGGTGGCGGCGTATTCCTCCAGCGCCTCGTAGGCATCGCAGTCGGAGCCGCTTCCTCTGGCCAACGTCACATCCTCGGCACGCACATGGTAATTGGCAGCGATAAAATGCTCGTTGATCTTCTCCCGAATGAAGTGAAGTCCGTAATACTCGCCGTTGATATAGAGCACCGCGGGGCGGTATTTCTGCACCGCGATATCTGTGTACTCTGCAGCCAGTGACGTGATCAGTTCGTCCCGGATCCGGGCCCGGAAGGAATCCTGGCCGCCCGCCCGGAGGACAAAAGCCTCATAGGTGCTCACCCCTTCCTGGCCAAACAGAGGATACTCCAGCTCGGATGCGCCATATTTTGCCCGAAAATGCAGCGCTAAGGATTTTTTCGGCTGATAGCGGGAAAAAGCACCGTAAATCGTCACGCTGCAGGGGGAAGTGAAGCCGGTGCCATCGTTTTCAAACAGGCTGACCGTGGCTTCCCGTTCCCAGTCCTGCCAGAAATTAGCTCCCCGGTAGGGCTCTACCGGCTCATAATTCAGTCCGTAGACATAAATGCCCGTCTCCGCACTGAAAAAATTGGCAGGATCGGATACGATGGTCACCACCGGCAGGTGGTCATTCTCATTGAGCAAATAGGTCAAGTCCGTGATCTGGGAATTTTTCTTACCCGGGGCCATACAGATCGCCCGGATGACCGTCGTCTCAGTGACCCGGATGGGGCCGGTGTAGACCTTATCCCGTCGGTTGGGTTCGGTAGCATCTGTGGTATAATAGATCGTGCCTTCACCGGACAGCTCAATATCCAGGTATTCGACCCCGTCATACACGCCCTGGGCCGTAACTGCCACAGGCGCGGCGCATACCGCCGCCGGGGCAGCATTCTCCCGCTCCGGGGTGGGCCGGCTCAGCACCTGCCAGATCCCATCGCTCCTGCCATAAGCCGCATCCTGGGAAAGAGACGGCAGCAGCACATAGTCTACGATCTGTCCACCCTTACTTAGGTAAAGGGGTTCTCCATCGGCACTTAACGCGCCGGGAAGTACCGGATAGTCACTGTGAAGATTCCGGCCGTCCTCAGAAAGGAACAGAACGCAGTATTCCCCCGGCTCCAGAGCCTGCTCCGGCAGCGGGTACAGCCCCAGTACCTCCTCCGTATCGGAGAGGGCATACTCGGATAACAGGATCGCCTCTTCTGAGGCGTTATACAGCTCCACCCAGTCGCAGGTATTTGCATAGGGGCCACGCAGGTAGGATGCATTATTGCTCATGACCTCACTGATCATCAGGCTCTTCGGCAGCTGGGAACGGGCGAAATCCGTCTGGCCCTGGGAATCGTTGGAAAAGCCGATGGAAGGGCCGGTGCTGCTGTACAAGTCGTCCAGCAAGCAGATACTGCGTCCATATTGGCTCATGGCACAGGACACTGACGGCGCAAACTTCCGGTTAGGTCCCATAAGCCGCAGCTGCTCCATACGCGATAAAGAAAATCCGGTCGTTTCCTCGCCGCAGACGATCACAAGGCAGGCGCCGGGCTCCAAAGTCCGCTCCGGCAGAGCATAGGCAAAGGGATCGCTGTCATCGCTCATATACCAGCCCCGGGTGCTGACAAGACGGGAAGAAACATTTTGGATCTCCACCACGTCTTGAAATGCCCCTTCATAAGGGATACCGGCAGCAGAAAGCAGCACCTCGCTGATCTGCAGAGCTGCATCCGGATCCAACCGGGTCTGGGCAAAGGATATCTCGCCCGCTTCATCATTTGGATAGCCCAGACTGACACCGCCGGGCTGATAGGTACCTTCATCTGTACGGACCATGGACACATCCGCACCGGGAAACTCTACGCAAACCGCCCCATAGCTTCCGTCCGCAGCCGTCAGGCACAGAACCTCTCCCGACGAAAGGGCAAAGTTGGTATGGATCTCCCCATCTTGGTTTACATAATTTTCTCCATCGCAGAAGATCAATAAATATTCGCCGGGCTGGAGGATCCGGTCTGGCAGCCGGTACCGGAACCGCTGCTCCAGACTGTCGGATAAGCACCAACCGCCCAGAGACAGAGGCGATTCACCACGGTTGTACAGCTCCACCACATCACAGAAAGCACCGCTGCTATCCGGCAGGGCGGATTCGTTTTCCAGCAGCAGCTCATGGATCACCAGCGCCGACTCCCGCTGCTCACCGGTGCGGAACGCTGTCACGCCGGCAAGATCATTGGCAAAGCCGGGACTGGGTGTATCGGAAACGGAATAGCCTCCATCCCGGTAGAGCATTACCTGATCCGTAGCCAGGGTAGTGGTATTGGTCTGAAACAGGATTCCGCCTGCCGGATCCAGCAGCTGGATGCAATCACCGCCGGAAGCGGACAGGCCAAAACCCGTCAGCGTATCACCCAGAAAAAGCAGGCGGTAACCGCCTGCAGGGATCACGAAGGTATCCAACGGCTTGCTGGTCACATTACCATCCGTTAAGCGGCAGCCTGCCAGGTCGATCTCCGGTCCGGGGTTATACAGCTCGATATAATCCCGGAATTTGCCGTCATTGTCGGCCAGCACAGATTCATTCTTGGTGCAGATCTCCGTGATCCGGATCTGGTAGTCCGGCAGCTCACGGTTCAGTGCCGGATTGGCTATGCCATCGAGCAGCACACTTCCCACACCTGCCAAGGCAAGGCACACCGTCAAAAGCAGCGCAAGCACAATTCGTTTATCCAAACCGGCACCCCCTTTCGCAGATCTTTGCACAGTAATTGTCATTATAACCCGAAGCATGTCGTTTTGCAACGCCCTGGGTCACTGTTTTTTGCGCAAATTGGTATTTATCGTGCAGACCATTCGTAGGGACGCCCTGTTGCGGTGCCCGGCAGATGCTACGCCCGACAAAGCGGGCTTGCATCTTGCCGACCGCTGCCACTCGCTCCCCTCCCTTCTTCCGCCACCGGCGGCGGGCGGGTCGCTCCCCATTGGCCGTCCGTCCAACAACTGCACCGCAATTGTTGGAATTTCCGCAGGAAATTAACGATTATCGCCTTACGGCGATGCAATTTTGTTTGCAAAATTGTGCGGGCGGCTAATAGCCGCCCCTACGGCATCCACGGGAAGTTGTACGTCAAACTGAAATTTGTGATATCAGGTGAAGCGTTGGGCGTAGCCGCAGCGGCGGCAGAGGTCTTCGGTGGCGGTGCGGTTGGCAAAGCCTTCCACCATGGCACGGGCTCGGGGAGAGTTCAGAATCTCTGTAAGGGGCTGATCAAAAAGATTGCCCAGGGTCAAGCTACCTTCACTGTCTAAGCAGCAGGGAACCACGGAGCCGTCGCAGAGAATGCCAAAATGATCCCGCAGGCCATAACAGAATACCTGCTGGCCCTGCACCGGAGCATCCCGGTCAGGCCAGGTGAAGCGGTCGCCCCATTCCAGAAAAAGCCTGGGGCGGATGCGGAAACCCTTGGTATTTTCGGTCCAGGGGTCATTCAGACGGCTATGCAGATGTGCCAGGGCGATCTGGTTTCTGCCGCCGTCGAAGCCCCGGTTCCATAGACGAAGCACCACGATGATCCCGGATTGGGATGCTTTCAATGCGAAATCCGCGATATCGTCCAGATAGCGGCGGTAGACGGAGGCATCATCTTGTTCAAAGCTGTGGAGGGAAATGCTGACCTTGTGAGGCTTGGCGGCGATCAGTTCGTCACCACGTTTGGCAAGCAAGGTGCCGTTGGTGGTGATAACAGAGCGGAAACCCTTTCCGGTTGCCATTTTTAAAAATTCCGGCAGCTGGGGGTGGGTGAGCGGCTCACCCATCAGATGATAATACAGGTACTCCGTTTGTCCGCACAGGCTGTCGAGCACCGAGGCAAATTCTGCCCGGGTCATGCGGTGCAGCGGGCGTTTATGTCCATGGCAGAAAGAGCAGTACATGTTGCAGATATTGGTGATCTCCACATAGACCCGTGAATACATAGATGCCTCCTGAAAATGCCGCGCATAGGCGCTGCGTGCTGGTTTTCCTATAGTATACGGGATTTTAAGGGAAATGGCAAGCGGGCCTTTGGCGGGGTCATAGATAAAAAAAGTAGACAAATGCCATGAGAAGTTATATAATAGGGTGGCAGGGGCGGCAGAGCCTGCCCTGAGCCAAACCTGGAGTGTGATCTCATTATGAAACTGATCATCAAAAATGACTATGAAGACATGTGCGCATGGGCTGCAAATCATATTGCCGATGCCATCAACAATCACAAGGAAGACCGGCCCTTTGTGCTGGGCCTGCCCACCGGTTCCTCCCCCCTAGGCGTATACAGAAGACTGATCGAGATGAATAAGGCCGGCACGCTGAGCTTCAAAAATGTAGTGACATTCAATATGGATGAGTATGTGGGTCTGCCCAGAGAGCATGACCAGAGCTACTGGTATTTCATGCACGACAACCTCTTCAACCATATTGATATTCCCGCGGAAAATATCAACATCCTCAACGGCATGGCCGAGGACCTGGAGGCAGAGTGTGCCCGTTATGAGGCAAAGATCGCTTCCTACGGCGGTATCGATCTGTTCCTGGGCGGCAGCGGTGTGGACGGTCACATTGCGTTCAATGAGCCCTTTACATCCCTGGTGTCCCGCACCGGCGTGCGTGCGCTGACTCAGGATACCCTGATCGTAAACTCCCGCTTCTTTGATAATGACCCGAACAAGGTGCCTAAGACGGCCCTGTCTGTAGGTGTGGGTACGGTGTGCGATTCCAAGCAGGTGCTGCTGATCATCAGTGGCCACAATAAGGCTCGGGCTCTGCGGCACTGTGTGGAAGGCGGCGTGGACCATGCCTGGACCATTAGTGCTCTGCAGATGCATCCCGATGGCATCGTGGCCTGCGACGAGGCGGCTTGCGGGGAGCTGAAGGTGGACACTTATAAGTATTTCAAAGAGATCTATAAGGACGAAAAGTAACCTATCCCGGAACATAAAAAGAGCGTGCTGCAATCGTTTGCGGCACGCTCTTTCTGCGCTTTCGCGCTGGGGGCAGGTGCGCAGCCTGCGTGCCGCGCCAAAGCAAGGGGAAGTTTGCTGCCAAGGGGCATGGGTCGGAGCGCAGCATCCCGGTGATAATGGGAAGTCATTATACCGCATTGCATTTGCCGGGGAGGTATTGTATAATAAACAAAAGGAGGCGGGGATATGGCCGGTATCAAGGGATTTCAGGATTACGAATGTGTGCGGCGGTATTTGGAGCACATCTACCTATACGGCTTCTTTGGCCGTGAGGATTTCAATTCGGTCACCGGTGGTTCCGCGAAGGACTATGATCGGGTACTGCCTTTTTTAAAAGCGTTATACCCGGAAGAACAACGGAGTGGGCTGGGGGGCGGTAGCTATAAGCGGATCCGGCGTCAGTACGAGGACAGCGGTGAAAACCGAATGGCACGCTCCTATATGCTGCACGCGATCGATGTAGAGAGTCATTTGCTGTGGTATTTGAAGCTTTTGTCTTCCTTGCGGGTCCGGGAAAGGAGCCTGCAGGATCTGGATCACCAGATATGGGATCTGCTTGCGGAGGAGGAGCAGAAAACCGATACATATGGCAATACCAGCAGCCGCCTGGTAGAAATGGCGGAGCTTGGGCATATCGAAAAATTCCGGACCGGTTGGTATCGCATGCAGAAGCTGTCGCTGAGCAAAGAGGCGCTGACAGAGCTTTACAACTATGTTAGCTTTGTGTCGAAGATCACCTATCCCAGAGTACCGGGAAGCTTTCTGCGCCGGACGCTGGAGCGCGAGATGTACCGCAAAGGAATGATGCCCCAGTTAAGATCCTCCATTTTGCTGCGGCACAACACCAGCCATAATGTGTTTGATGAAGAACTGGTGTTTCAGCTGCTGGAAGCGATCCGCCAGCATTGCTGGGTGCAGATCGACGGCAGGCAGTATCTGCCGGTCCAGCTGCGTCCGGAATGCCGCTATGGCCGGTGGTATGTGGTGCTGGTTGAGTGGTACCAGGATATGCCTAGTCCCAGCATCCGGCAGATTTCCCGAATCAAACGGGTGGATGTGCAGAAAGAGGCAGAGAATGACATCTGGGAACAAGCGCTTCAGGCGGCCCAGACGGCATTCCGGTATAGCATGTATTCCGGGCAAAAGGCAGAGGAAGCTGCATTGGTGGAAGTAGAGCTGCTGTTTGGGGATGCAAAGGGGCTGGAAAATCAGTTTATCCGGGAGATCCGCATGGGACAGGTGGAGCGGGAACAGGGAAGAACGTTCTACCGCGTCCGGATCAACGATCCTTCGGAGCTGCTGCCGCTGCTGCGGTCCTATGCGCCGTGGCTGCGGGTGCTTCCGGGAGTACATGATCTGGACCAGCGGCTGCGCGCTACGCTACAGCAGATGGACAGGGCGCTTTCAGAAGGTACATGGACCTCACCGAGCCCGCCCCGGCGCAGCCAGACGGAGCAAAAGAAGGGCGGCCGCAAACGCAGCTGTCTTAAGATGCTGAACTATTTTCAAAGCAGGCAAATGCAGTTTGCGTTGGAGCTGTGTGCCCGCATGGAGGGTTTCGGTGCAGTGGCAGAGGCGCAGGTGCAGACCATTGCTTCCAGTCAGTATGGTATAGAGGCATCTTATGACTTACTAAAAAGTCTTGAAAAGGGCCACTTTCTGAAAAAGGAAGGGGCATATTATCTGCAGGATTGCGTTCCGGCTCCGGTGTTGCCGCCCAGTCAAGTGGAGCGGGAGTATCTGCAATATATTCTGACGCTCCCGGAAGCAGACCTGTTTTTGTCCGAGAAGACCAGACAGGAGCTGACCGGAGAGCCGCCCTGGTGGATGGAGCACATCCGGCGCTTTGAGCCAGCGGGGATGGCACAGCCTCGCAATCCCGGGCCGGAGGGCTTCCGGCTGCTGTTGGAGGCGATCCAGAGCCGCCGAACGCTGCATTACTGCTACCGGACCAGCCGTAGCAGGGAGTGGAAACAGGCCCAAAGCTATCCTTGGAAACTGGAATATAGTGCCTATGACCGCCGCTGGTGGGCGATTTTTTACAGCGAGCAGGATAAGAGGACCATTAAGGTCCCTCTGAACCATATCAAGGAGCTGCAGTTGGGGGGAAAGACTGCTGCTACGGATGCGGATATTCAGTCGGCCATGGACGGGCTGCGGCGAAAAGAGCCGGTGGAGCTGCGGATCACAGACAGTCATAACGCTCTGCAGCGGTGCTTTCTGGCTTTTGAGAATCAGGAGATTCGGGAAAGCCGACGCATTGAGGAAGACGGACAGGTCTATTATTACCTGTCCTTTGACTGGTTTCAGTTTGACGAAGAGGAGATTCTGCGCCGTCTGCTCCATCTGGGACCCAATGTTGCCCTACTGGGACCGGCGACTCTGCGTGCACGGCTGATCCGGCAGGTGGAGGATGCCTTGAAGAAAAATAGAGAAGCCGTGGATGCGGAGCAGTAGCTTTCTGGCTTTTGGGAATGGTAGTCTGTGCATAGGGAAGCCTGGCTGCAGCCTCCCTTTCTGCGTGTGGAAGAAGTGCATTAAAGCGTAACACACCACAGGAAAGCAGGCGCGGAGGGGCGGAGGGTTGCGGGCGGCAGGTTGCTACCCTCCTGCATGGAAGACGGTGGAGATATATGGATTGGCCGATGATTTCGGGAATACTGCCCGGGAGCAATAAAAAGGCAATGGAAAAATGGCATGTCATCTAAGGATATTGTCCGGGGACTTCCGCAAGAAATAAGAAAGTAAAAAATGGCTCAACTGATCTTACAGAAAGTCAGTTGAGCCATTTACTTGAGTTAGGATTTCCCTGGGTACTTCTGGGTGATGCACAGCGGATTTTACGGGCAAAAACAGGGACAAATCTTTGCTAGCCATAAGGCGCAATGTTTATTTGTATCAATATTGTATCAGCTAGCACCGTCCATTTGTATTTTTGGAAACGGAACGGTAGTCTATAAGTCTTTCATAAACGCTTCTATCAGGGGAGCTATCTCCAGGTAGCCTTTCAATGTCAGATGCTGACCGTCAGTGTAGTACATTCCAGCCTCAATCGCCTCATCGCTTTGGCAATCCCATGCATAGTAAAGTGTATCCTCCGGGTTCATGTCGCACAGATTCCACAAATCCAAATAGGCAATTTTCCATTTTTTACATATCTCTACTGCACGGTCAAAATACTGCCTGCGGTAGTTACTTTCCGAATCGTAGGGCCCTCTTCCCATTTTCGGAGACACAATGTAGGCGATTTTAGCGTTCGGATAAGCTGTTTTGATTTTCAAAAGCAACGCATCAAAGGCGCCGGTGAAGGTCTGTGTATCGAAAGTTTTATGGTCATCTGATATCATACCCAAATTTGTCGGGTCTTTTCTGAGCAGGTCCGCATCGTTACTACCGCCTTGGAAAATAAAATAATCCACATACTCGAAATCTGCTATCACTGCATCTACCTGCTGATGTAGGATTCTATCCCGATCGGGAATATCTGTTATAACCGCTCCATTGCGCCCATAGTTTTTCCATGCCATATCATTGGCTACTCCAATCAAACCGGCCCAACCATATCGGTATTCCGGTAGGTCCTCCCCGACCGTTGATCCGGCACAAATAGAGTCTCCCAGAAATACACCAATTTTTCCTGTCAGTTTATTATCAGGCTGACTGTCCAGTATCTCCAAAAAAAATTCTGTGGTCAACGAATTTCCTTCTGATTCCACAATCGTATCATCAGGAACCGCAATGATATTTGCGGATGATCCGTCCTGGGAACCCACAGGATTCGTCCCTGCACAGGACGACAGGAGAATACATGCACAGACCAACACACCAATGCAGCCTAAACGTTTCATGACGCACCTTCCTTCTGCAATATGCACCATAATACTGCATTTTGCGGTATTTGTCAATACAACAAAATGCGGTGTGGTATCCTATCCAAGAGGTGATGCCATGTACCAGCGTATCCGGGATTTGCGGGAAGACCGTGACCTGAAACAACGCCAGCTGGCAGAATACCTGAATTGTTCCCAACAGGTCTACAGCAACTACGAGCTGGGCCAGAGGGATATTCCGACTGATGTGCTCATTCGCCTATCCCGGTTTTATCAGGTATCTGTGGACTATATTCTGGGGCTGACAAACAACCCAAAGCAAAATAAATGACACCGCACAACAGCAATACTGTGTGCGGTGTCTCTTTTTCAGTGAAATATGCCGTTGGCATGTGAAATCGCTGCGCGGTGAAATTCGGCTGTGCCGGGTGAAATTACGCTGGCGGGCAGTAATCGGACGGTAGCATCATATTATCCCGCATTCTGCATTTTGCATTC
>JAZUQE010000193.1:0-3409 GCA_045605575.1 Faecousia sp.
ATAAGAATAACCTCCTGAAGAGCTACAAGATTAAGCAACTGTTGATCACCCTGCTGCCGGCAGTTGCCCTGGCGGTTCTGTTTGCTGTATTTTGCGGCATGGTAAACAGCATGGGTTTCCGGCTGGATATCTATCTGAAGAAGATCCTCAATGAGAGCGTTGTCCTGGCAGTGATCGCCACCGGCGCCATTTTCATCTACTCCCTGGGCTCTTTTGATATCAGCCTTGGTGCGGCTACTCTTTTCAGTGCTACATTAGGTGTTATGGCCTACAACGCAACCAACTCCTTCGGCGTGATGATTGCGGTGATCTTTGGTGTGGCCATCGGCTGCAGCCTCTTAAGCTCGGTGTTGGCCTCTGTGTTTCACATCCCGGTGTTTGTCACCACCGTTGCCATGATGAGTGTGCTGACGGCGGTTGCCAGCCAGATCATCTCCGTGAACGGCGGCGCTTTGGGTGGTATCAGCATTCCTAGTGAGCTGGTAAAGCCCTTGGATAACATGACCTTTAAGCTGATAATGCTGGCTGCTTACTCGGTGCTGTGTATCTTCGTATTCAACTTTACCAAGATCGGTAGACGGTTGAAGTTTCTGGGCGGTAACCCGGTGTGCGCCAAGCTTTCCGGTATCCCCGTAAACAAATATGCCATTGTAGCCTTTGTGATGGCCGGTATCGGTGTGGGTTTGGGTGCATTCCTGTCTTTGGTCTACACCCCGTCCGTTACGGCCACCACTGCAGGCGGTATCGGAATGAACGTCATTGTAGCCATCGTATTCGGTGGCATGCCTATCTCCGGCGGTCCCCGTTCCCGGATCTACTCAGCGCTGATGGGTGGCTTCTCCTTTATTCTGCTCAATAACATTTTGAAGATCGTGATCAGCGGCAATGCTGGCTACGGCATCAGCCAGATCATCAGCGCCGTATTCTTCCTGGCAGTTGTGTTTGTGACCGGTATGAATTACCGCACCAAACTGCTGGCCCGATAAAACGTATTTTAACGTGTAAAGCGTTGAATAAATCAAAAATAACAACTGGAGGAAAACAAAATGAAAAAAATCATTGCTCTGCTTCTGGCTCTGGTCATGGTAGTTTCCCTGGCAGCCTGCGGCGCTAAGCAGGAACAGAAGGAAATCAAGATCGGCGTTCTGGTCGCTGACGTCAGCGGCGAGGAAGCTCTGGCTTTCCGCGCTTACTACGAGGAATATCTGGCACCGCACTATAATGTGACTCTGACCTACACCGAGCAGCTGGCTGACGCAGCCGCTGAAAAGGCTGCCATCGAGCAGTTTGCCGCTCAGGGCTTCAATGCCATCATCTCCCTGTCCAGCTCCGACCGCGCTACTCAGATTGAGACCTGCGCAGAATACAAGATGCACTACGCAATCGCTTCCGGTATGGACGAAGCTCTGTATGAAACCTATAAGGCAAACGAGTACTTTGTCGGCCAGATTGGCCCCAGCATGGCTACCGAGTTCGAAGCCGGTGTTGCCATGGGCGAGTACTATAAGGCCCAGGGTGTGAAGAAGGTTGGCCTGTATGGCGCATTCTGCCCCAACCCCATGCATGTTTACCGTCTGGCTGGTACCCTGGTCGGCCTGGGTCTGACCTACAACGGAGCTTCGGAGATGGAGGCTGTTGCCGGTCAGCTGTTTGCAGGTTTTGACCTGAATGCTGTGGCTGGCGACGTGGAAGTTGTTTCCTACATTGCTGGTTACACTGACACCATGTGGGACGAGCTGGGTGCCGCCATGGGTCAGGGCATTGATGCCTTCATCTCCGTGGGTATGGCTACCACCTTCTTCGCGGATATGCTCAACGGTGCAAAGCTGCCCTACTCCGATATCGACTCCTTCACCTCCGGCAATGGCAAGAATATCAAGGAAGGCAGCCTGACTTATCTGGCTGGTAAGTACGCTTCTTCCGTCGGTCCCATCTTTGCTGCAGTTGTGAATGCATGCAACGGCAATCCTGTCCGTACCGCTGAGGGCTATGCTCTGTCCATCAGCCAGGGTTACCTGGTTGCTACTGATGCTGCATCCTTCGATGCTTACTACACTGCTGACCAGGGCGACAGCCCCATCATCAGCACCGAGCTGCTGGACACCATCGTTGGTGAGGGTGTTACCTACGAGCAGTTTGTGGCTTTCGTTACCGAAGACCGCGCTTAATTTCTGATCGCATTCTATCCGGGGGTCCTCTGACCCCCGGATGACCCAAAACACTTTTGGAGGCAAGTATATGGACAATCAACTGAAAAAGAATATTGGCAAAAATATCGTCGGTACGCTTGCCATTCCTATGGTCACCGCTGCAATCCTGATGACCATCTGTGCGCTGGGTGGCAGAAAGATGATTGATTCCGCACTGGGATTCAATAATTTTGTGTCCTATGTCGGCATTGTCATGATCACCACCATGGCCCTGTCCATCAACTTAAACAGTGGCCGCTTCGATTTTTCGCTTGGCTCAATCATGACCCTCTCCTCGGTCATCGGTGCAAAGCTCTCCTATGCCATTTTGGCCGGCGGCCAGGGTAGCGCTGTGCTGATGCTCCTTTGCACCGTGGCAGCTGGCACTGTGCTTGGTTTGATCTCCGGTCTTATTTATGTGTCCCTTGGCATCCCCCCTATCATCACATCTCTGGGTGTGACGCTCATTTTTGAAGGCATCACCTTTACCATCACTGAGGGCCGTTACATTATGGATGAGGTACAGAATGCGTCTATGACCGCCTGCAGAAGCACTTGGGTGTACTCTGCGTTGCTGATTGTGGCAGCACTGGCCTTTATGATCTTTGTTTTTGACCATACCCGCTTTGGCTATAACTACCGGGCGTTGAAGGAAGGCCAGAAGGTGGCTGTGGATACGGGCATCCGGGAGGTCCCCAATGCCATCGGCTGTTACATCATCTGCGGCGCGCTGATGGGTATCGTGGGCTTCCTGTATGCAGTGCGCACCACAAGCATTGATACCAGTGCGCTGAACTTCGGTTCTATCGGTATCATGTTTACCGCGTTCCTGCCCATGTTCATCGGCGGCTATATCAGCCGGTTCTCCAATGAGAAGCTGGGCTTCCTGCTGGCAGCCATCTGCATGTCCATGCTGAATTCTACCTTTGCAGTATTCAGCAATGCCATCCAGGCCTCCACCCAGTCCATCATCAATGCGGTGCTGCTGGTGGTATTCCTGATCTACTTAAGCAATGAACACCGGATCAAGTCTTTCTTCAGACCGATTCGGAAGTAACTTTGAATTATCCCTCAACTGCGTTGAGTTTCATAAAAACACCAGCCTCTTTCAAAAGCAGAAAGAGGCTGATTCCAAAATGGAGGATTTATCTATGATGAATTTGAAGGCAAATCCTTTTTATTTGAATGACGAACAAATCAAGTGGGTAGAGGATACCCTT
>JAZUQE010000194.1:0-16999 GCA_045605575.1 Faecousia sp.
TTTCCCAACGATACATTATACTTTTCTTGTCGGTTTGAGTTATTCATGAGCAGTTTAATTCTACCGCAAAAAGACACATCGGCCAACCCCTTTCGGGGCCAGCCGATGTGTTTTTTATCTAGCGCATTTTGCAACGCGCCCTGTCACTACGTAAATACCTATATCCTGTTCATACCCAACGCTATCCGATCAAGCGTTCATACAGCTTTTCAACGATCTGCATATCTGTGGCAGCATCAAACTTCCTTGCAAACAGCTTGCCGTGACCCGTCAGCTACAGCACAACCTCATAGCGTTCATCTATTCTGCTGCTCCGTCCTGGCAGAAATCGTCTGACGGATCTGGGTGCTGCTGGTACCCTCTGTATAAGGGAAATATACGATCCTAACATCCTTGTCCCGGAAGTATGCCTCATAGCGCTCAAACCGTTCTGTTCCCTTATAATCACTGCCCACAAACAGCAGATCATAGTGCCACTTATCCCATGCATCACTGTCTTCTGGGAAAGACTGCACCACCCGGTCTACATAGCGGCAAGCACCAACCATTGCCATCCGCTCCTGGAAGGGGATGAACGTGGTCTTTCCCTTATGGGATGCATCCGGGTGCACACCTACGATCAGATAATCGCATTGCTGCTTTGCACGTCTGAGCAGATTCAGGTGTCCCACATGAAACAGGTCAAAGGTTCCGGAAAGATATCCGATCTTCACACTCTTTTGATTCTTAACACGGCCGGATTGCTTTTTATACTGATAGCTGTGCAAACCATAGGCATGGGGATCTTCCTGATACCGTTCGATTACACCTTTATAGATTTCCTCATACTCCGGAATAAACAGAACCTGCGCATCCAGCATACGATCTACGATCTGTCCTGCCAGCGCTTGCGTCAAGCTCAGATCATTGCTGCCCCCATTGAACTTTGTTCCCTTTAGAGAGCCAGGCGACACATTTAGGATCCTGTTCTCCACCCCGGCAGCTTCCAGTTCAATATTCACACTTTCAACAAAGCGGCAAACGCCTGCTTTTGCCGCAGCATACACAGAAAACATAGGCGAACTGACCAGTCCTGCAATTGACCCCATGATGCCGCAATAAAAGCGCTTTTCATTCTTGATACGGTCATAGAATATCCGCATGACCTGCAGAGGTGCTACCGTATCAATGGTCAGCAGTTTGCCGATCTCCGCAGTGTGCAGATATTCAAAATCCGCTACACGTCCGATCCCGGCCGTGATCATCAGCACTTCTACACCCGCATCAGCACGGAATTGTTCCAGCAGTTCTGTATCCATTTCCAGCATGTCAAATCGGTAATAGGCATAGGCCCCTTCCTCCGGCCATACTGCCTGCTCCGGCGGACAGATATCCAGAATGCAGACAAAATATCCCCGTTTGTACAGATCCCGGCTGATCGCCAGCCCGATCCCGTTGCTGCCACCTATCACGACAGCCTGTTTTTTTCTGTTCATCAGGAAACTTCCTCCAATATCTCGCACGCAACCGGAGTTGCTTCAATTCTGTGATCTTACCCGCTTGTATACGACCGCCCATACCCGAATAGCCAAAACCAGTCCCTCTGTCACGCAGGTGGCAATGCAGATGTTCTCCACCGTCAGTGCATTAACGGCAAACAGCACGACCAGAACAGCCCCATGCCAAACAGCACCGATCACCACTGAAAGATTCGCATACTTCCCCAAACCCATGGGACTCAACATTGGGAACCCATATACATAGCTCGGCAACGCCAGGACGACCGCCGGCATCAAAAGCTGTAGAAAATGGCCGGAATCCGCATATTCAGGCCCAAACAGCAATATGCAGAATTCCTCTGCAAAGATCCCTACAACCGTACAGCCCACGATAATAATCGGCATCAGCACCAGCATGATACGTTTTACCAGGCGGTAATCCTTATTCTTTACCATATACGGATATAAGCTGTCCGCAATGGGCGAAAAAGCGCTTCTTGCCGTCGTCATCAGCTTTTCCGCAGAAGTATAATAGCCCAACACGCTCCCCATCGGGTGGATAAAGCCCACAACCATCGTATTGGTAGCACTGTAGACCGTAGACGCGATGCGAGACACAAAAAAACCGCTGGAGCGGCGCATGGTCTGCCACACATAGGAACGGGATACCTTCGTGAATTTGACACCAAGACTATGGTAAACATCATAATATGTCCAGACACAAGCGCCCAGCGCTCCCAAGGAATTCAGCAGTGGGATCAGGTAGCAATGCTCCTTATCCTTCAGAAGCACAAAGATCGCTATGGTAAAAAACAGCTTCATTGCCACCGCACGGTAGGTAATAGCAGACATTTTCTCTACACCGCGGTACAGGAAATCCGGCAGCAGACAGTTCAAAAATGTCGACAGGAAGAACAGCTGATACAGCAGGATATTCTCTCGAAATCTCGCAACGGTTAAGCACAATGCCGTCACCACACCGAAAGAAAGCAAACCCAGCATCAGTTTGCAGGCCAGGACTGAAGACATGATCCGGGACATTTCTGCCGGATCATCCCGATGTTTTGCTACATCCTCCGTAGAAGAAAGGATAAAGCCAAAATCCAAAAACAGCTGTATATATACCGTCAGCGCTTGTGCAAAACCGATTTCGCCGTAAACCTCTGGCCCCAGAATACGGGTCTGATAAGGAACGGTAATAAAACTGAATAGGTAATTGGAGAACGTCAGGATATACAGCATCATTGTATTCTTGAACAGAATCCCCTGTTTATTATTTTTCATTTTCCAAGCACTTCCAAGATTCGTTTGACTACAGTTTCGGAAGCCGTTCCGTTTTCATAATAGTCCACAGATGCATTAAATTTATCCAGTGCAGCCTGATAAGCATCATTGTCAAAAGTCTGAATATTGCGCATCAGCTGCGCACAGTCACAAGCAAGCGGGAACGGCAATTGGGTAATATCAAAATAAAAATTCCTGTCAGCTGTGTAAGCGTCAATATCCGTCGCATATAGTAATACCGGCTTGTGAATCAATCCGGCATCGAACATCAAGCTGGAGTAGTCTGAAATGACAACATCAGAAATAGGAATGATATCGTACAGGTCCGGATAAGCGGTGGCATTGATCAGTTTGTCCGAATATGTGATAAAATTCGTCTTGCTGGCCACATTGGGGTGAAGGCGGACTGCAAACACCCATTCATCACCCGTTTTTTCTTCCAAAGCTGCCAGGATCTGCCCATAGTCACGAATATAGCAGTCCGTGCTCCCATCGGCGCGGAAAGTCGGTGCATACAGCACAACCTTTTTCCCATCCGGAATTCCCAGCTTCTTCCTGACAGCACACATAGATTCTTCGGTCTGGTGGAACAGCACATCGAGCCGGGGGGATCCGCTTTCCAGAATTTCTCCGTCATACCAAAATGCTTTGCGGCAAAGCTTGGTAAAGAATCCGCAGCCGGACAAGATTACGTCCGCCATTTTGGAATCCTGCTTTGCACTGTCGATATATCCGGGATTCAAACTGTCCTGTGCATCCTTTTCAATCCGCTTCAGCGCGACCATGCCGTGCCATGTCTGAATATAGTACTGGTCCTTGCGTTTCAGTATCTCTCTTCCCTTGCGGCAATTATCGATCCAGATGCCGGCCGTTGCCAGTTCCCAGTAGTATCTCAAGGAGCAGTATTCCACGTACCGGATACCGTCAGGGATACTTCCGCGGGCTTCCTTCCGGGCTGCCCATACAATATCGAGCTTGGGATCCTCCTTCAAAAGCTCCAACGCAATGGATCTGCCATTGTCAGCAAAACCCTTTCCGTAGTAACTCATAATCACGATCTTACTCTTATCTACCGGGAAAATACGGCAAATATACATGAACAAATGAAGCAAATGCAGCTTCGTGCGTTCAACCAAATAGCTCACAGTTTTTCTCTCCATTTCACATTCGCAGCAAACATCATGGCTTTCTTTTTTTGATATGCCGCAATACCCATATGGCAGTAAAGCAATGGTGGTTCATCAACAGGAAAACCAACCGGTCGATCGCCCGGGAACTGGTGCACTTTGCCCGCCTAAGGCTGTCCAATATTTTTCGATCGGCTGTTTCCCGGATCAGCTGCTTATAAGGCCCTAATCCTTCCAGACATAGCATAGCCCGGTCCAGAAAATCAAAATAATGAAGCAATACATATACATCGATGCGGTCTTTGTAGGTATCACCCAATGCTGCCCGCAAATACTCTGCCAGCAGTCGGATCTGCTCCACTTCATTCTTGCGGAACGTATTCATAATCGACTTTGGGTTGTCCCGATAGTAGTAGCCCTGAATACCGGAAACAAAAACACTTTCGCAATTTGCCAGCAGCGGAGCTGTCACCGCCAGATCCTCACCGATGCTGATTCCCTCCGGCACCGCCAGCTGATAGGGAACATACAGTTCTCTCCGTACCGCTTTCAGGCAGATTCCATACACAATGGCAAGCCCATTTTCTTCATCCTGGATCACACTGCTGCGGATTCTGGTCATGCTTTCGTCTTTGTATAATCCGATGGGCATGGTCCCACAGAAATCTATTTGGGTATCTTCGGTAAACCGATAGCCATCATAGACGACAATATCCGGCTGATAGGTGCCGATGATAGCCACCAACCGCTCCAGCAGATCCTGTGCAATATAATCATCGCTGTCTACATTTACCACATACTCACCCGTGCACAAAACAGCACCGGCTTTTCTTGCGCTGACTAATCCGCCGTTTTCCTTATGGACCACCCTAACACGAGAATCCTTTGCCGCGTATGCGTCGCAAATAGCGCCGCATCGATCCGGAGAGCCATCATCAACCAAAATAACTTCATAATTGGAATACGTCTGATTCAATATGGAACATATACATTGGTCAATATACGCTTCCACCCGATAAACGGGAACCACAATACTGATTTTGGGATTTGCCTTAGACTGCATGTTTTGTAAATTCTCCTTTTTGCCTGGCTCAAAAGTGTCGGAAAGGCTTTCTCAGTCAGCCGAAGCACAGCGGATTTCCTTTCATGCCGCTCCTGTTCACTGTAGCGGCATCTCCACCCGATACAGTTATGCGACCTTGCGGTTTTTAAGCTTCTTTTATTTTCTTCTGCCCGGACGCTTCCTGTCCGATGGGCGCAATCAAATACCCCGTCATGATCATCAAAAGATAATACATAGCAGTCGTGTTGACGAACACGCAGCTTAGGAAGAACGATATCCCAGCTATCAGCAGCACGGCAAAAAATGCGAAATAGTACAGTCCATCTAATTGTTTGCCGCAGGTTACCATTCGCCGCAGAACGCGCCACAAACACAAACACCAGAAAGCCATTAGAATCAGAAAGCCAACTGCGCCGTATGCTAGCAAAACATCCAGATAGCTGTTATGGGGTTCTCTTCCGGAGCCAATCGTGTTGGGTGCGACTTCATACTTAACAGCATAGAACTTGTAATCGGAGCCCACGCCAAGAATCGGCCTTTTGGCATACAGCGATAATACATCTTTCCAGATCCAGAGCCGTCCGGATCCTGTGTTGGCATCCTTTTTATCAAAGCTGTCGACTTCTGTTCTGTCTTGCTCTGGATGGCTGTAGTTCGTTTCCGTTTTCTCATCCCCTGTGGAAACAGGCTCGGACGGTTTTACCGTCTGTGTGGATACTTCCCGCAAGGCCAGGGATATCTGTGACATGCCAGACCGTAGTGCCAGCAGTCCCGCGCTGAGCAAAACAACGCATACCACGCCAATCGCGAACGCTTTTAAAGCACGCAGCCACTTTCTCTTTTCGGAAAGCCTGCTGCAGAAGCAATATAAAAACACTGTCGCCATTGCTGCCACCAGCAGACACGCCCAGCCACCCCGGGAATTCGCCAGAGGGAAATAGGTCAGCTGTACCACAAGGTTTATTACCGCAAAGATCCTTCCCACCCCATTCATCCAGCGCCGGGAAAACAACCCCTGCTTACAGGCACAATAGAGGAAAATACTGTACACCGAAAAAACCAGTGCATATGCCGCAGCATGATTGGTGTCCTCATAGAAGCCGTACAATAGCATCCCGGAGGTAGGATCCTGTGCGGAATAGTAGCGGTATCCTGTCACCCTTTCCACACCCATAAAGGTCAGGACCTCACTGTAACGTACCAGATACATCCCCAGTGCAGCCAAGGAAGCCAGGAAAATGATCAGTGCGGCGCCCATCATCGCTTTGATCAGCGCATTCCTTCGCTGCGCTTCATTCTCCAGGATGCATACCGGATAAAAAGCAACCAGCGGCAACGCGATCATAACCAGGGATTTTACGCCTGCGATCCACCCTCCTTCCAGCGTAGACAGCACGGTCATGCACGCAGAAATCAGAAACAGTGCCAGCAGTTTCCAGTATGGCAGCCTCGTCCAAATACGCCGGATTAGCAGATCGTACATAAACAGCACGCCTGCCCAGCCGATCAGGAGCAGGTGCAGCGGAGCAATTACCTGCCGGAGCAATCCGATCTCATAACCAAAAAGAAAAATACCGTAAAAAAACGCCATGCATACATGGGAAGTCAGCAGCCGCGCAAGTCGGTTCCCGGATACCCAAGACTCAATCCGTTCCCTTCGTTCTTTACCTGTCATACGCTTCCTCTCCTTACTGATAACGATGATTTCTTACAGTTTGCAGCACACGCACCACCCAGCAGGCAAAGGAAAAACCAAATAAGCGGTCGCAACAGCCCACCAGAGAACCAATCCTGCCCGTTAAAAACGGCACGCATTCTTTTCTGTAGCCACGAAGCTGTTCCATAACCTGCGTGCGCTGCGCATCTTCCAGAACATGCAAATTCATCACATTGTTCAAATATAAATTAGCCCGTTTATGGCACAGATACCGGCCCTTCGCGCACTCCGGCGCAAACCGTGTCAGCAGTTCGGACGTGCGTTCCATGATCAGCAAAGTATCAAAAACATGCTTGGGCTTGACAGAAGAAGTGATCGCACCGATTCTCGCCTGACGGTACTGGTAAAAGTAACAATGCGTAATATACAGAGTATTCGCGCAGCAGAGCATCCGCTGCGTCCATTCCTCATCCTCGTGATAAATCCCCGGGAAAAAGAACAGCGCATGCTCCAGCAGAAACTCTCTGCGCACTATGAAGCGCCACGCCGTCATGTAGCAGGTCTGTCCATCTGTCGGGATCGTATTTAAGAATTGCTCTGCAGAAACCTTCCCGTTCATTTTCAGAAACGCCGGACTGTTCTCCGGCTCATAGCAATCTTTGTCCGTATAGTAGTTCCGATACAGACCCATAACAACATCCGTCCCCGAGCTGCAGCACAACAGCAGCTTCTCCGTTTCAGCCGGATCCAGAAAATCATCCGAATCCAGAAATAAAACGTAATCGCCCGAGCAGTTGCGGAGACCGGTATTCCGGGCTTCAGACAATCCGCCGTTTTTCCGGTGGATCACCCGGATCCGGCAGTCTTCTGCTGCCAGCTCATCACAAATGGCACCACTGTCATCGGTGGAACCATCATCTACAAGCAGTACCTCAATCTCCCCTGCCAGTTTCTGCACAGAGCCTACACACTGACGCAGGTAATCGCGAACATTATACACTGGGATCACAATGCTTACTTTCATGCCATACTCCGTTTCGTTAATTCACACAAGCACTGTGCAGCTTTGCGTACAGCCGCAGCAGTCCGACCAAGCCCATATCTTCAGCCCGCAGGAACATCCGTTTGGCGATCCCCATCTTTTTTACATAGGGATTGCTCCTGTAATTCGGGCAGCGGCTGCGGTTCTCTCGGATCCTCTCCAGGATCACCCTTCTATCGGCCTTCTGCTTGCAGAGCACCAAGATATCCCCGTAGTGCAGCGCGTATACGGCATGATACTCCAGCTCCTGCTCATATCCATCTCCCAGGACCTGCTCCAATTGAGAAAACGCCTTGATAAAATTCTCCCGGTAATCCTTAGCCGCGTTGGATGCTGAGGTTCCATCGCCCCTCTGAAAATAATTGTAAAGTGCCGCATCCACCACGCCGATGCGGGAGGCATACCTCGCCAAAGCCGGGATCACCGGTAATTCCTCAAACTGACGGCAGCACACAGGATACCGAAGCCCAGACCGTCGGAACAGCTCTGCGCTGAACATATGGGTGCATGAGGACAACGACCCCAGTGCGATCACTTCTCTGGGGTCACTCCCGGATGCAAGACCACCCACTGTATTGGCCTTCATGGGGCGCTTGCCATCGGCAGCGATCTGATAATCACACAGAATATAATCGGCTTGTTCCCGATGCGCGCACTCCAGCATACGCTCCACGAAGGTAGGTTCGTACCAATCATCCCCATCGCAGAAGCATACCCAATCCCCAGTCATGGCATCCAATGCCATATTGCGGGCCCTGGAAACGCCCCCGTTCCGTTCCGGTAGAATTGGCAGGATTCGTCCATCCTCCCGAGCTGCATCCAGGATCTTCTGCCGCGTTCCATCTTGAGAGCAATCCTCAACCACTAGGATTTCCAGATTCCGGTAAGTCTGTCCGGTGAGAGACGCCAATGTTCTTGCAATATATGGCTCCACATTGTATGCGGGCAAAACAATCGATACTTTTTCCATAAGCGCTCCCTTCTACAGCACCTCCGACAGAATCTGCCTGCGCCAAACCGGCATACGCAGCAGTCCTACTAACGAACCGAGCCCATAGCTGACATGCAGGATCAAAAACAGAACCGGCATCAACCATGTCAGCGGATTTGCCTTGCCGTTTTTTATGGAAGCTGCAATTCCCAGCAGCGTAAACGCACCATAAGCGCACCACATCAGCACAGCCGGCAATGCCCAACCCAACACTGCCATAACCGAGGTGGCAACGATCGCCAGAACGAAGGCCAGCGGCACCAGATGGAACGCAGAAATACATCCGGGGCAAATACCCAGCGTCAGTGCTACCCAGTACCCGTTTCCATATTTCTGCTTGACCATCCGCATCAAACTGCTGCGTGCATACTGATAGGAAATGATCTGCGGATCGAAGCAAAAGCGGTAGCCTGCCTGTCGGATCCGGTAGTGCATTTCATTATCTTCCGTGCGCAGAAGGTCTTCATTGAATTCGCCAACCTTCTCAAATATCTCCCGCCGGTAGGCAGCGTGGAACATCGTTTTTACATATTGCCTTTTCGTGCCTCTGCGGCTCACATTCACACTGCTTCCAAACAGAGAGTTTTCCGTCTCCAGAAGCACCTGTCCCCAGTAGGACCGGTTTTCGATGACACAGGGGCGGATTCCTCCTGTCACGCATTCGCCGTTTTGCTGTAGCAACATATTTTTAGCCGTAAACTCTGCAGGGATGTGGGTATGCGCATCAATGCGGATCACCACGTCCCCCGTAGCGTGGGAGATGGCTACATTCCAACCGGCAGCCTGGATCCTTTTAGGATTCTCGGCCACCATAATATCCCGATACGCGTCTCTGTTTTGCTCCGCAAACGCCTCCATAATAGCCCTGGTTGCGTCCGTAGAACCGCTGTCAACCAAAACTATTTGCGTTTTTTCATGGGGATATGTCTGCGCCAGCAAGTCACGAAGTAAGTTGGGCAGAAATTTTTCTTCATTCAGTGCAATCACGCACAGGGATACTGTCTCAACAGCCATTTTCCTCACCTCAAACGCGGTACTCATCCTCGCAGTACAGCAAACACCGTCATAAACATCAGCCGAATGTCGCCCCAAAAGCTGAATCTTCGGATCGCTTCCAGATTATAGCGCATCTTGCCGGGAAGAACAGCCTCTACATAGGTCTTATCCACATCCTCCGCGCCTTCCAGAAGTGCATCTTCATCCTTATACATAATACTTGCCAAACTGGTTACACCCGCCGGAAGCAGCAGTGTTGCCAGCATTTCCGGCGTATAGGCAGCCACGTATTTCGGTACCTCCGGCCGCGTTCCCACAAAGGTCATGGTACCCCGAAAAATGTCGATCAGCTGACACAGCTCATCCAGCCGGCACTTGCGGATCAGCTTACCTACCCGTGTGATACGGCTATCGTTACCCACCGTCACGTGCGTACCGATTTTATCCGCGTTGCTGACCATGGATCGAAATTTGAAAATGCGAAAAGTCTTTCCATACTGTGTGACCCGCACCTGCCGGTAAAATATCGGGCCGGGAGAGTCCAGCTTGATGGCGAGCGCCAGCAGCAGAAACACCGGTGCCAGAATGATCAGCATCAACGCAGACACTGCCACATCAAACACCCGCTTCCAGAACAAACTGCCGCGCTTTTTCTTTAAAATATCATAATATGGCCTTACCGCATCGGTTCGCAGCTCGGCGGGAAGTTCTTCCCAAGGTATCAGCTTCATACAATATACTCTTTCAATACTTCCGTATAGGTTTCAATCACATATGCCACCTGTTCATCTGTCAAGCAAGTGTGCAGGGGAAGGCTGATCTCATTGGCAAAATGGGCATAGGCATTGGGATAGTCCGCAATGTCAAAGCCCAGATTCTTGTAAGCCGTATGCATAGGCAGAGGCTTATAGTGCACATTGCAGGCAACGCCCCGTTCTGCCATCCGGATGATGATCTCATTTCGCTGCTCCAATGTAATGCCGGGAACCCTGCTCAAATACAGATGTCCGGAAGACTGGTAAACCGCATTGTAGTGCTCCAGTACCTCCACCCCCAGTGCCTTCAGAGCTGCATCGTATTTGCCGATGATCTCCTTACGCCGCGCCAGCATGGTATCGTAGCGCCTCATCTGGCTCAAGCCAATGGCCGCAGCCACATCCGTCATATTACACTTATACCAGGGTCCCACAATGTCATACTCCCAGGCCCCCAATTTCGTCTTTGCCAGTGCATCCTTGCTCTGTCCGTGCAAAGACAGCAGCTGCAGCTGCTTGTAGATTTCCTCGTTGTCGATGCCCGGAATGGTATTCCAGGTCAGCGCACCACCCTCGGCCGTGGTCAGATTCTTTACCGCATGGAAGGAGAAGGACGAAAAGTCTGCCAAACAACCGGTAGGCTTTCCCTGACGCCGGGCACCGAAGGAGTGCGCTGTGTCAGCCATGATGGCGATCCTGCCCAAAGCTTTCTGTACGGTTGAGGCAGCCCGAAACATCCCGCGCTTTTCCTCTGCGATGGCAAACAGCCGGTCATAATCACAGGGAATACCTGCCAAGTCCACCGGAATGATCGCCTTGGTACGCTCCGTAATGGCAGCCGCCACCTGTTCATAATCCATTTCCAGCGAATTGGCCTGGCAATCCACCATCACGATGGTCGCGCCTACATGATAGACAACAGAAGCCGTTGCCGTATAGGTATAGGCCGGTACGATCACCTCATCACCGGGTCCAACGCCCAGGACATGCAGGGCCATCTCCGCACAGGCAGTCTGGGAATTTAAACAAACCGCACGCTCTGTGCCGCAAAAAGCCGCGACCTGCCGCTCCAGTTCTTTGGTTCTGGGGCCGGTCGTGATCCAGCCGGAGCGCAGAGCCTCCGCCACTTCCCGGATTTCCTGTTCTGTTATATCAGGGGGAGAAAAAGGTATTTTCATCATGGTATCCATCACTCGAATCTGTATCTGTATTTTCATGTTGGCATTATTCAACATCTTATATTATATCTCAAATCTTAGTGAAATGCAACCAGTAAAAATAGGCACGCCATTCGCGCCCCCACCAGGCAACTATCGAACCAAAAAGCAAACCGGAAGCAGCACTTCACCAGCCGCTTCCGGTTCTTCCGTCTGTTTATCCGAACTGGACAATATCAAACCGCCTCATCCGCCCTTGTTACTTTAAAAGTTTGGAATATCCCTGTCCATACTGTACGCAGCGAGAAACACGGCTCAAGGTGGCAGAAGAAATATCCGTTTCTGCGATCACCTGGTTGTAGGTCTTCCCCTCCAGCAGCAGTCTGGCCGCATAGACCCGCTCCGCCATCTTTTCCACTTCCTTTACCGTACACAGATCCTCGAACAGCGCCCGACACTCTTCCGGGTCTGTGATCCGCGTGATCAGATCGTACAGCTGCGTGATCTTGTCTTGCTTAGACATACCGTCCTCCATCACTTGTGCTCCTTCCGCATTACGATTCTTTCGATGCATATAAAAAGCTTCTCAGCTTTTCACTTTTCGGGTTCCCGAAGACTTCTTCCGGCGCTCCCGCCTCTTCAATAACCCCGTCTGCCATATAGATCACCAGATCCGCCACAGACCGGGCAAACTCCATCTCATGGGTCACTACGATCATAGTATTGTCCCCGCTTTTCAGTCCCCGTATCGTTCTGAGCACTTCCCCTGTCAGCTCCGGATCCAACGCGCTGGTCGGCTCATCAAAGCACAGCACCTGCGGCTGCATAGCCAGCGCCCTGGCAATAGCCACCCGCTGCTGCTGTCCGCCGGACAGCTGCCATCGATACGAATCCATCCGGTCCGCCAGTCCCACCCGGATCAGAAGAGCCCTTCCTTGTTCCAGGATCTCGGTCTTATCCTCCGGCTTTTGCAGCAGGGGTGCCAGGGTCACATTCTCCAGAGCTGTATATTGGGGAAACAGGTTGAAATTCTGAAATACCAGTCCAAAATGCAGCCGGTTCTTTCGGATCTGCTCCTCGGATCCGTCTGCAAGCAGTTCCTTACCATCCACCCAGATCTCACCGCTGTCCGGCCGCTCCAAAAAATTCAGACACCGCAGCAGTGTAGTCTTGCCGCTGCCGGAGGCACCGATAATAGCCAGAACCTGCCCCTTTTCCAGTGAAAAGCTGACCTCCTTGAGCACATCTACCTTACCAAAGCTCTTTCTTATGTTCTTAACTTCCAATACCGGCATAGCATCACCCTCTGAAATAGTCCAGTTTCTTTTCCAGCTTTCCAAACAGCACCGTCAGCAGTCCGCTAAATACCAGGTAGAAGACCCCTGTATAGAACAGCGGCCAGATCAGGCCGTGCTTGATAAAGGACTCACCCATATAGGTGATCTCGTAGACGGAGATCACACGTGCCAGGGCCGTGTCCTTCACAAGCGTGATAAATTCATTGCTCATGGGCGCAGTGATCCGCTTGATGACTTGCAACAGAACTACCTTGAAGAAGATCTGCCCCTTCGTCATTCCCAGCACCTGGCCTGCCTCATACTGTCCTCTGGGGATCGATTCGATACCGCCGCGGTATATTTCGGAAAAGTAGCAGGCATAGTTGATGGCGAAAGCTACGATCACCGCGTTGAACCTGCCAATGCTGGGCAGTTCGAACATCAAGCCGGGCCCGTAGAAGATAATGATCAGCTGCAGCATCAGCGGCGTGCCGCGAATGACCCAGACAAAGCCGCGGGTCAGCCACCTCAGAGGCTTAAAGCCGCTCATAGAGCCAAACGCGATCACCAGGCCCAGCGGCAGCGCAAACACCAGCGTCAGCAGGAATATCTTGATCGTTTCCCAGAAGCCGACCAGCAGCTCCATCGTCACCGGAAGAAACATGGGTGACACCTCACTTCTCTACACTTTGCAAGGGAGAGCATCGCTCTCCCTTGTGATTTACTTGATCAGAAACGATTACTCAACCAGAGTAAGGTCATACTTCTGAGCCAGGGCCGGCAGCGTGCCGTCAGCCATGAGCTTATCCATGAAAGTATTCAACATAGCGGTCAGTTCCGAACCCTTGCGGAAGCCTACGCCGTACTCTTCGCTGGTCAGGCTGATGCCTACAGCCAGGTCTGCATAATCCGTACCTTCACCGGTCATGGTCTTCGCCATGGTGATATCGATGACACAGGCATCCGCAGTGCCGGCCTTGACCTCGAGCAATGCCTTTGCCATGTCGTTGGTAGCGATCAGATTGGTGATGCCTGCATTTTTGGCAGCCTTCTCTCCGGTAGAGCCGCTCTCCACTGCAACCTTCAGATCTTTCAAACTGTCGGCGGTAGTATATTGGCCGATGGCATCCGCTTTCATCACGACCACCTGGGCATTGACCACATAAGGATCGGAGCAATTAGTCGTCTTGAGCAGCTCCTCATCAATGGTCATGCCGTTCCAGATGCAGTCAATGTTCTTGGAGTCCAGTTCAAAGACCTTCTTGTTCCAGTCAGCAATGACAAAGAACTCAACCTCCACGCCCAGTTCCTTGGCAAACAGTCTGGCAAACTCCGCATCGAAACCGGTCCACTCGCCGTTTTCGTCCTTGTAATCCATGGGTTCATAGTCTGTAATGCCGACGATCAGCTTACCCTTTTTCTGGATGTATTCCAGATCCGAGTCGCTGTCTGCACCGCAGGCAGTGAAGCAAGCTACCATCATCAGAAGGGCCATAACCAACGCTATCATCTTTTTCATAAGAATACCATCCTTTCGTCCCGTGGGTCGGGAGTTGTTTGATGTCCGCATTATACCTCACTTCACTAAAGTTGTAAAGTGTTTTTTGGTATTTTTTTGCAATTTGTATATCCATACAAACTGATCCGCCTCTTTACCACTTTAATTTGGTAAAGTTATATAATCTCCTTTTGGGCTTCCGGCTTGCGCCCGACCCCTTTAGCAATTACTTTTTCCCATTTGTGAAAATCGAGTTTTTCCTGCTTCCCTCTTGTTTTTTCCGCATGCTGCGGTTATAATAGGGCCAGAAATCCAACAGGAGGTCATATTATGGCTGTTAAAATTGAAAAAAATACCATTATCGGTGATGTTCTGGACGTAGCGCCTCAGGCTGCACCCCTGTTCTTCGCCATCGGCATGCACTGCCTGGGCTGCCCCTCTTCCCGGGGTGAGACTGTAGAGGAAGCCTGCATGGTCCACGGCATTGAGTGCGAGCCTTTCCTGGCCCAGCTGAACCATTTCCTGGAGGCCTACGAAGCCGACCAGCAGAGCAAGGCCTAATTTTGCCGGCAACGCCGTCCCGCATATGCCGGGGCGGCGTTATTTTCGCTATATTTGGGAGAAAAGCTATGAAGATTCCCCTTTCTGAGCGTCTGCTGGCCTGTGCCGGATTTGTATCACCAGGCGACCGTGTCGCCGACGTGGGCTGTGACCATGGCTATCTGGGTATTTACCTGCTCCAGCAGGGCAAAGCCAGTCACGTGATCGCTTCCGACGTAGTGCCGGGACCCTTGCGTGCTGCCCAGCGCAACGCCGAAAAATTCGGCTTTACAGAGCAAATGGAGTTTTACCTGTCCGACGGTGTGCAGTCCGTTCCCCAGGACTTTGATACGTTAGTCTGTGCGGGCATGGGAGCGGATACGATGATCTCCATTCTGTCCGCTGCCCCCTGGCTGCGCAATGCCCGTTATCGCCTGATCCTGCAATGCCAGAGTAAAACACCTGCGCTGCGCGCCTACCTGTCCGAGACCGGCTGGCGCATTGCCGAAGAGACCGTTTTGCGGGACGGACGGTTTCTGTATACCGTGATGGAGGTTTGGTGGGAGCCGACTTATCCTAAGCTGACGGAAGCCGAGTGTTATTTTCCCCCGGCGCTGCTGGAAAACCCCTCCCATGAAGTCCCTGCCTACTATCAATGGGTGGTAGAGGGCCTTAGGATCTCCGCCGCCCATAATCCCGACCGGCGCCCGCTCCTCACGAGTCTTCTGTCCCTCCCTCAGTCCCCCGGACTATCCTGGCTCACAGGCACAGAGCAATCGTAGGAACGGCCATTGGCCGTCCGCTCAATTTTGCAAACAAAATTGCATCGGCGAAGGCGATAATGGTTTAATTTCCTACTGAAATTCCAACAATTGCTTCGCAATTGTTGGCGGGCGGCTAATCGCCGCCCCTACGGCATCCACGGGAAGCTGTGCAATAAACTGAAATTTACATCAAGGAGTGAGCATGATGCCTTCTGTCAAGGACATACTGAATTATTTAGAAACTCTGGCCCCAGCCTATATGAAAGAAAGCTGGGATAATGTCGGTCTGCTTTGCGGCGACGAGATGGCCCCGGTGCAGACCGTTCTGGTTGCTCTGGACCCTTTTGAGGGTGTCTGCCGGGAGGCCAAAGCCGTCGGCGCTGACCTGCTCATCACCCACCATCCCTTGATCTTCCAGCCCTGCAAAACCATCACCACCAATACCGGCGTCGGCCGCAGCATCCTGACCCTGTGTGCCGCCGGGATCAGCGCCATCAACGCCCACACCAATCTGGATTGCGCCAATGGCGGTGTCAATACCGTGCTGGCTCAGACCCTTGGCCTTTCGGACATCCGGGTCATCACCTCTAACGGTACGGATGTGGACGGCCAGCCCTGGGGCCTGCTGCGCATGGGCACCTTTGACGCAGCTCTGCCCGACTTTCTGGCGCACGTCAAGCAGGCCCTTGGCTGTGAAGGTCTGCGCTATGTGGACGGCGGCAAGGATGTCCACCAGGTAGCCGTGGGCGGTGGGGCCTGCGCCGGCGGTATCCGTGAGGCCTTTGACGCAGGCTGCGATACCTTTGTAACCGCCGATGTAAAATACAACCAGTTCTGGGATGCCCGGGATCTGGGCATGAATCTGATCGACGCCGGCCACTTCCAGACGGAAAATCCGGTAGTTGCCGTCCTGGCCGCCAAGATTGCCGCCGAATTTCCGGATCTGACCGTAAAAATCTCCCAAACACACGAAGATTGTATGAAATTCTATTGATTTTTGAAAAAAAGTCTGCTAAAATAAATCGGCAAATTTTAGGAATATATTCTGTAGGGACCGGCCTCCCGGATGGTCCTCAATATAAATCCACCTTCGAAAGGAAGATACACATATGTCCGGACATTCCAAATGGCATAACATTCAGAAGACCAAAGGCGCTCAGGACGCGAAGCGTGCAGCCGCCTTTACCAAGATCGCCAAGGAGCTGATCGTGGCTGTGAAGGAGGGCGGGGGAATCACCGATCCTGCCAACAACTCCCGCCTGGCTACCGTTATCACCAAGGCAAAAGCTGCCAACATGCCTAACGACAACATCAAGCGCTGTCTGGAGAAAGCTGCCGGTGCCGGCGGCGGCGACAGCTACGAATCCATC
>JAZUQE010000195.1:0-9688 GCA_045605575.1 Faecousia sp.
TTCGACCTGGACAGCGACGACATGGCCTACTACTTCGGATAATGCCAAACACCCCCGAACCGACCCGGTTCGGGGGTGTTCAAATTTCAGTTTTTTGGTGTGTTTTACACACCGACAAACCGTAGGGACGCCCATTGGGCGCCCGGCAATTTTGTTAAAATTGCATTGCCGCAAGGCGATAATCGTTTCATTTCCTGCAAAAATTCCAACAATTGCGGTACAATTGTTGGACGGACGGCCAATGGCCGTCCCTACGAATGGTCTGCACGATAAATACCAATTTACTTACACGCAAACAAGGCACGCAAATGCGTGCCTTGTGTTTTTTACTGCTGCATGCGAATGACGGCCATACCCGGCGCGTCCTGTGCCAAAATACTCAACTGATACATCAGTTCCGCTGCCTGTGCCCGGGTCAAAGGTGCATCGTAGGACAGAGTAAATCCATGCTCACTCATTACTGCCAGAGCCGTATCCGCCCAGGTGGGGATCTCCTCTTCCCCTTCTTCTGCCGTCTCTGCCTGGGTCATTTGGGCAGTAACAGGCAGGTCCAGAGAGTTCTGCAGCAATACCGCAGCCTCTGCACCGGTGATCGGTTCCTCCGCCGCAAAGGTCTCCGCCTCCGGCCAGCCGGCCATCAGCCCGGAGCGAACCGCAGCGGTCAGATAGGGTTTCAGCCACTGAGGCGCTTGCTCTGCCAGAGTCGTATAATCGGTTTGCTCCTGAACAGGGATCTCCAGCAGTTCCATGACCATGGTCAAAAATTCTCCCTTGCTCATGGCCTTATCCGGCTGGAAGCATTCCATGCCCCCTACTTTTTCTCCTACGAACAGCCCTGTATTACGCAGCCATTCTGCCTCAAACCGGCAGTCCAGACCGGCTGTGTCCGTATACTGGGCGGCCTCCGTAGGCTTTAGGATTCGTACGGTGACCGTAGCTTCCCGGGATACATTGCCTGCCGGGTCAGCGGCGGTGTAGGTGAAGGAATCCACACCGACCTTGTTCTTCTTAGGGGTATAGGTGAAGCTTCCGTCGCTGCGGATCTCCACGCTGCCGCGCCGGGGCTGACGGATCACCGTATAGGTCATAGCCTGGCCTTCCGGGTCTGTGACCTTGAGCTTTCCCTCATTGGGCAGGTTTTTATAGGTCTCCGCAGCCAGATCCTCGGCAACAGGTGCCTTATCCTCCTTGCCGCGGATGGCAATGGTCACCGCTGTGGAGGGAGCCACCCGATCCGTGTAGATAGGCAGGTAGGTCAACACCGCATCGGTGTCCTCCTGGGTGCGCATGGGACAGAAAGTAACCTGGGCCAGCTGATCGGCGGTGAGAATATCGCCGCAGCGCAGGACACGAACGCCCAGCATCATGGTGCCGGTTTGAGTCTCAGGAAGCCCGGTGATGCAGATCCCCGCCAGAGGCTCCTGGGATTCAAAATCCTCATCTGTAAAGCAGTAGACACTGTCGCAGTCCACCTCTGCGGCAGTGACCGGGACCATACAGCCCAGGATGCACACCGCAGCTATCAGCAGACAGGCAATACGCGTTTGGTACATAAGAAAACCTCCTTTTTTTGAATACGCTGGTATTGTTTACCTTTGGCGAGAAAAATATGCAAAGAGCGTGTTTTACACTTTACTTTTTTTATAACCTGTGCTACAGTTTTTATAGATTATTGCCGCAAAAGCGGAGAAAGGAACCTATTATGAGCAAATTTGTTGTCAAAGAAGTTGCCTCCGGCGTGAAATTCGATTTGAAGGCTACCAACGGCCAGGTGATCGCCACCTCTGAAGTCTATGAGAGCAAGGCCGCTTGTCTGAAGGGGATCGAAAGCGTCAGGAAAAACGCACCCGCTGCCAATGTGGAAGATCAGACTGTAGAAGGCTACGTCTCTGCCGCCCATCCCAAGTTTGAGATGTATGAAGACAAGTCCGGTGAGTTCCGCTTCCGCTTGAAGGCCACCAACGGACAGATCATTGCCGTCTCCGAGGGCTACAAGACCAAGGCCTCCTGCGAGAATGGCATCGAAAGTGTGCAGAAAAACGCTGCCGAAGCAGAAGTAGAATAATGTTTGAAACGGCGTGCCAGTTGGCACGCCGTTCATTTTTGATTTTTAGCGCTTCCAATTGGTATTTGTCGTGGAGTCTCTCTATGGTATCCACTGGGAGCTGTACGACAAACGGAAATTTGCATTTGTCCATGTTGGACTGGACGCTGGGCTGAAAAAGGCTGTGAAATTCCCTATTCCCTTTTTGGGCATTGTGTGATAAACTATATGAGGCCTCTTATCCTATTTTTTTCGGGAGGATGCATATGAAGCATACGATATTTAAGGGATTTGCCACTGCCATGGTCACACCCATGACGGAAACAGGCGTGGATTATGAAGCGCTGGGCAGATTGATTGAATTCCAAATTTCAGAGGGTGTGGATGCCCTGGTTGCCGTGGGCACGACCGGCGAAAGCGCTACCCTTTCTCAGGACGAGCGGAAAGAAGTGATCCGCTTTACCGTGGATCGGGTCAACGGGCGGATCCCCGTCATTGCCGGTGTTGGCACAAACAATACCGAGCATGTTCTGGATTTTTCCAAAAGCGCCCGCGACAGCGGCGCGGATGCTCTGCTTGCGGTGACACCCTACTATAATAAAGCGACGCAAAAGGGTCTGATCGCCCACTATACAGCTGTAGCCGATGCCACTGACCTGCCCTTGATCCTGTATAATGTTCCATCCCGCACGGGCTGTAACCTACTGCCGGATACGGTAAATGTGCTGGCAGACCACCCGAATATCGCCGCCATCAAGGAAGCCAGCGGCAACATGGCTCAGGTCATGGAAATTTTCCAGAAATGCGGCGATCGGATCGACGTATATTCCGGTGAAGATGGACTGGTCGTCCCCATGATGGCTATGGGCGGCGTGGGCTGCATCAGCGTCATGTCCAATGTGGTACCCGGTCTGTGCGCCGAACTGAAGCGGAGGTTCTTTGCCGGTGACCTGGCGGGCGCTGCCGAGCTGCAACTGAAGCTCCTGCCCTTGGTAGGCTGCCTGTTCAGTGAGGTCAATCCTATCCCTGCCAAAGCCGCCGTATCTGCCATGGGCTTTGGCAAGGAACATCTGCGCCTGCCGTTGACACCTATGGAGCCCTCTGGGCGGAAAAAGCTCTTTGAGGAGCTGGAAAAGTTGGGGGTTCGGGTATGAAAGCGGTACTGTGCGGTGCCAATGGCGCCATGGGCCAGCTGCTGCGCGAGTTACTGGGCAGTGAAGTAGTGGGCTGCGTCAGTCTGGATGGCGAGCATGGCGTACCGAGGACCTTTCAGGAGCTTGGCAATGTGGAATGTGATGTTGTCATCGACTTTTCTCACCATAGCGCCGCAGCGGATGTGATCGCTTTTGCCAAAGAAAACCGCTGTGCCGCAGTCATTGGTACTACCGGCCACACCCAGGAAGAAAAATCCTTGATCCAGGCCTCTGCCGGGGAGATCCCCGTCTTTTACAGCGGCAATATGAGCATGGGTATTGCAGTGCTCTGCCGCCTGGCAAAGCAGGCAGCCGCCTGTTTCCCGGAAGCGGATATTGAGATCGTAGAGACTCACCATAACCGGAAGGTGGATGCCCCCAGCGGTACGGCCATGATGCTTTTGGATGCCATCCGCTCCGTGCGGCCGGAAGCCACCGCCCACTGCGGCAGAGCAGGGGAGGGCAAACGCGTACCGGGAGAAGTGGGGATTTCCTCCTTGCGTTTGGGCAATGTAGTCGGTATCCACGAGGTATACATACACACAGGCTCCCAGATCCTCACCTTGAAGCACGAGGCCGTAAACCGCAGGATGCTTGCCGAAGGCGGCGTGGACGCGGCCCGGTTTCTGTGCGGCAAAGCACCGGGTCTTTACAATATGGAGTCCCTTTTGGAGGCAAACTGAATGCAGGTTTGGCATATGAGCGGTGCGGGCAATGATTTTATGGTCATGGATGCCCGGGGCAAGCAACTGGATTTCGAGAAACTCTCCAAGCAGCTTTGTGCGCAGACCGGCGCGGACGGGTTCATGGCAGTGGACCATGCCCAGGACGCGGATTTTACCCTGCATTTTTATAACTCCGATGGTTCCCGGGGCGAAATGTGCGGCAACGGCAGCCGCTGCATTTGCCGTTTTGCTTATGATCTTGGCATTGCCGGAGAAAACATGGTGATCCATACCGACGCAGGTCTGGTGTACGGCTGGCGGCTGGCGGAAAATCAGTACCGGGTCAAACTCAACAATCCCAGTATCCTGGACTTAAACCGTCTGCCCGATGCTGCCTATGTGGAGCTGGGCTGCCCCGGTATTCCCCACGGTGTGACAGAGCTGATGGGTCTGAGCTTTTCCATGAAAGAAGGCCTGCGCCACCGGGCGCAAGCCCTTCGGTGTGACCCGGCTTTCCCAAAAGGGGCCAATATCAATTTTTACACCTGGCTGACAGAAGATGAGATCCGCGTGCTGACCTATGAACGGGGCGTGGAGGATTACACCCTGGCCTGCGGTACAGGCTGCGGCAGCGTAGCCAGCGTTCTGTATGCAAAAGGTCAGCTTCCCGGCGGAAAACTCACCTGCCGTGTCCCCGGGGGTACCTTGCTGGTGACCCTGGACGCGGACCAAGAAGGGATCCGCAGTATTTTTCTGGAAGGTCCGGCTGATATTGTAACGATCTATGAGATATAACCCAACGGCGGTGGTGCAAAAACTCACCACCGCCGATTGTCATATTTTCCAAAAATGATCCCGCGGACGGCCAAAGGCGGTCCCTACATTCCCGAACGGAAGCTGTCTTTGACGACAAATGCCCGGGACGATCGTCCCGGGCGATTGGTTACATGAGGGGGATGGACTTGCGTTCCACACCGGTGATCTCCAGCTTGGGAAATTCCAGGGCATAGTCATCGCAGGCAATAAATTTGATGCTCTCGCTGGCAGGGGCATACTCACAGCTGAGCTTGCGCTGCTTGGTCACCGCATCCACCTGCCGGATGTAGGTCTGGCGGGCATGGTTGGAGGTGATCATCCGGTCATCGATGAGGGTCTGGGACTCCCGTTCCAGAAAGACTTCAAAGCTGCCGTTTCCTTCTGCGCTTCCCGCACTGAACAGGAAGCCATTGCGCACATGGAGGAAGTGCCGCCGGGCGAAGTCCTTCTTCTCGCCCGCATAGTTGTAAAGAGCGATCTCCAGATTATCCTCCCGCAGCCGGACGGTCATGGCGCAGTCCCGGCCCAGATCGTCCACTGCTGTGGGATGGAATGCCAGGTACATATCACCATCTTTGATGTACACACTCTTAGGGCTGTCGGACTTGCCCTCGCAGTTTTTCAGCACTTGCTGCCCCAGCATGACGCAGTCGGGACGGACTCCGTCCAGAGGCAGCAGGATCAGCAGCTTGGCAGACTGTACGCCCAAATTACCGGAGATCTCCTGTTTCCGGTAGTGGGCGGCCAGATCTTCCGAGATGGTGCCGGAGGCTACGGAGGGGACCCAGGCGATCTTGGGTTTATACAGCACCAGTGCCTGGTTTTCCCGGCCAAAGGCCATTTTACGGCCCTGGTCAAAGAATTTCTGATCTTCAACTGTCTCATCGTTGAGCAAATACCGGCAGTAGACGTAACGGGAGTCAGCCCGAACCTTGGGGCTGTCATTTCTGCGGTAGTTGACAAAAAAGCTGGTGGTCTGCACACCGTTGTGCCACTCGTGGGTGGCAGTGCCGATGCCATAGCGGGGGGTCTGATAGGTGTAAAGCCCCGCTACACCGGCGCCGTACTCATAGCACTCGTCCTCCTGGGCCATATCCCGGCGGGCTGCCTCGGGGGTAGCGTCGGTGGAGGCGGTGTACTCAGAGGTGCCGGTGACTACGAAGGGATACTGCTTGTCCGTCACCAGCTTGAACGCCGCATCGGGGCAGTCGTATTCTTCCGTTAGATTGAACCAGGTTTCAAAGCCGGCAGGGTATCCGGGAACGACCACCTTCAGATCCATCAGCGCCCGGACAAAGGGGAAAAGGCCCTGGTTCTGGGTAATATAGTGCCGGGAGAAGGGGCCGGTCCAGCTGCCGACCTCCGGATGATAATGGGCCAAGCAGTCAAACCAGATCCGGTGCTGCGCCTGGAGAGCGATATTCCTGCAGCGTTCATCCGGTGCGATCTTAGCCAGTGCGGCTACGGCTACCAGCTGCACAGGCGTATAGGTCATGGAGTTATACTCGCTGATCATGCCACGGCGCTTGAGCATCCGCTCCAGCTGACCGAACCGGCGGCAGGCAGTCCGGAGCATTTCTTCATCCTGGAAGATATGCCAGAAGGCGGTGGCGGTATAGGTGGACATAAAGGGAAAATTGTCATTGACGCCCACAAAGTCCAGCTCGCTGTCCAAAAATTCGTGACGGATACTTTGCAGATAGTCCTTGATCTTTTCGTGGCATCTTTGAGGTAACTTATGGCCCTGCTCCAGCAGGCATTTGGAGACAAGAAAGGGCGTAAAGTGACACATGCGCCACTGACACCGGTCAATGATCCGGGCGGCAAGCTCCCAGAGGGCAGGATCTTCTGTGTGCAGCAGTGTGGCAATAAACCGGGTGCAGTTGGTGCCGTCCAAGGGTTTTTCGTCCGAAAAAACCTCTGTTTCCGAGAAGGTCAGGGTCCGGGCAGTTGGGGCGATGGCTTCCTGCAAGCGTTCTGTGGGAAACAACAGTTTCATAGGATATCCTCCTGTTCTGTTCCTGGTTTCTTTTCCGCGTTCAGTGTATCCACTACAATACCGCTGTAGGGGTTGACGATGACAGTGTTGTAGGTGTGGTAGATCACCATGCCCGGCTTAGCGCCGGGAAGCTTCTTGACCTGCTTAACAGGGGTCACATCCACGGGAATGTTCTGGCCGCCGGTGGCCTCAGAGTAGTAGGCTGCCAGCTGTGCAGCCTGGGTGATGGTATCGTCCGGGGGTTTTACGCCGTTGCAGACGATGATCACATGGCTGCCGTGGACCTTCTGGGCGTGGAGCCACAGATCATCTCTCCGGGCTCCTTTAAAGGTCAGCTCATCATTTTGCCGGTTATTGCGGCCTACATAGATGGGATAGCCGTCGGTGGATTCAAACCGCATGGGGGCCAACTTGCTTTGCTTCATGCGTTTTTTTGCGCTGTCCAGGCGCACATACCCGCCAGTGCTGAGCTCCTGGCGGATCTCCTCCAGTTCCTGGTCGGTCTGAGCCCTGGTCAGCTCGTCCAGCACACTTTCCAAGTATTGCAGCTCAGACTGCCCCAGTTGGATCTGCCTGGTAAGCTCTTTTTCCGCGTTTTTCATGCGGGTATAGTCCTTATAAAACTTAGCGGCGTTCTGCTGGGGGGAGAGAGTGGGGGAGATGGGGATGGAAATGGTCTTCATTTCCTCGTCATAGAAATCTTCCGCTTCCAGAGCAGTCTGCCCCTTGATGATGCGGTGCAGATTTGCCGTGACGATATCACCAAGCTGCCGCAGCCGTTCCCGGTCGTAGGTGGCGGTAAGCTCCTTTTCCTGTACTGCCAGCTTCCGGCGGATGCGCTGGCAAAGATTACTGACGGTCTTGCGCAGGCCCTGACTTTTTTGGCGCATGGCATCCCGGCGGTCCTTGACGATATAGAAGCTGTCCAGCAGCTGTGTGAAGCTGTCGGCGCGCAGAGTCTGCCCATACTGCCGAAGGGGGCAGAAGGCAAACTGCTTGGGAGTACCGTCACTTTGGGGATAATACCAGGGAGCGGGATGCAGCAGGTGCTCCCGGAAAAACAGGGCCAGCTTTTCCGCAGTGGCAGCAATATCCAGATCCCCAATTCGGGCGTCGGTGCTGCGCGCAGCAAACAAAGCAGCCTCCCGGCATACTAAGGGAGAAAGTCCGCCCAGGTGATCCATGAGCCGGTCAGCCAAAACATCGGCACCCTGGTTACATAACAAGTTTACATAATCATTAACATCCAAGTGCAGCGGATCCAGCTTGTATACTGGATCCGGTAGCTGATAAATCAGACCCGGCAGGGCGGGACGCTTGCTGGTCTCATCCAGACCGATCCGGCGCAAGCAATCGATGATACGGCCATCGGGGCCCAACAGATACAGATTGCAGGTTCTGCCCATCAGCTCAGCTACCAGATGCTTTTGCACAGGAAAGCCCATTTCGTCGGTGCACGCAAAGGTGAAGGTAGCGGCCCGCTCCATGGCAGGTTGGGTGATGCTGCTGAGCTTGGCACCGGACAGATGCTTGCGCAGCAGCATGCAGAACATGGGCGGCTCCGCGGGATTTTCCGGGTTGGCAGTGGTCAGGTGCAGCCGGGGTGCAGCCGGGTTTGGTGCAAAGAGAAGCTTTTCCCGGCCTTGTTCGCAGCGAAGCAGCAATATCACCGTATCCCGGCTGGGCTGATGGATCTTCTCCACCCGGGCACCGGTTGCCTTTTGGCGGATCTCGTCGAGCACAGCTGAGAGAAAATATGCGTCAAATGCCATACAGGGCCTCCATTCCTTTTGCAAAAAGCTCACTTAGCCGGTCCTTGCGGCCGTACAGGTATAATGCCCCAAATAAGGTCTCCAGTCCCGTAGCCATGGCATATTCTTTCGGAGAAGCGGCCTTGGGTGCAGCATGGGTGTGGGTGTTTTTGCCCCGGCGGTAATAGGCGGCCTCTTCCTCCGTCAGAAGCGGCAGAATGGACTGGACAAATTTGGCTTGGGAAGATGCCTTTACCAGCTCTACGCTGTCCCGGTGGAGGGTCTTAACGGTTTTATCGCCCCGAACGCACAGGTAGGTGCGCACCATCAGAGAAAATACCCCATCCCCCACATGGGCAAGGCCCAGATTGGAGATGGCATCCACCTGCGCCTTGGTAAAATTCATGTCAAAAAGCTGTTCCATAATTGTTTCCCCCGATTGATCAGTGCCTGGGCACACAGCCCGGTGAACAAGCCTGCAATTAAGCTGCACACCAGCAGCCCAGGCAAGTAAAGCAGCAGCGACGGCGTTCCGGTAAGCACAACAGCCATAGCCATTTGCCCTACAGCATGGGCAGCAGCGCCCAGACATCCGGCGACCCAGATCTGCTTGCTTGTCAGCACCTTGCGAAGGAGGATCGTCACCAAAATGGCGCAAAGTCCCCCCGCGGCAGAATAAAAAATCATGCTGAAATTTCCGGCGAATACGCTTCCCAGAAAAATACGTCCGGCCAGGATCACCGCTGCTTCTGACGGGCCCAGAACAAACACGGCAAACACCGTGACGATGTTAGCAAGCCCCAGTTTGACACCGGGCAAGGGTACGATGGGCGGGATCTGTGCTTCCAGCATAAAGATCGTCAGCGCGATGGCACAAAGCAAAGCCATCCGGGTGATTCGTTTACCAGCCATTCGCCGCGCCTCCTTTTTGTGCTATGGTAGCAGATTTTACCCAAAAAGTAAAGAAACTTCAAAGAAAAACCAAAGCTACACGGTACACCTCTGGGCGGTAAATTGGTATTTGTCGGGCAGAGCAATCGTAGGGACGGCCAATGGCCGTCCGTCCAACAATTGCACCGCAATTGTTGGAATTTCCGCAGGAAATGAAACGATTATCGCCTTGCGGCGATGCAATTTTTACAAAATTGCCGGACGCCCAATGGGGAGCGACCCGACCGCCGCCGGTGGCGGAAAAAGGGAGGGGAGCGAGTGGCAGCGGT
>JAZUQE010000196.1:0-21966 GCA_045605575.1 Faecousia sp.
GCTTCACAGATTTTGAAAAGCAACTCGCTGTCAGACAGCGTCAGTATAACAACTTCCCTATGAGACCCCTCAACTGGAAGTCACCCAAGCACATTCTTTTTTCTTTCCCCAATGTGTAACACATCATTGACAAACCTACAGCTGCGCTTTGCGGTATATGAATAAAAAAGTTGCTTTTTTACGAAGCGCGTCCTATAATGGGGTATCATAGAAATAGGAGGGAGCGGACACAGTGTTTTACTACAGTCAGCATGCGGAGGTGAAGCTATGAAGCAATTATTGATCACCGGTTTTGACCCCTTTGGGGGAGAAAATGTCAATCCTGCGTGGGAGGCTGTGAGGCGGCTGCCGGAGCGTGTTGGCGAATTTGTTTTGCACAAGCAGATGATCCCGACTGTGTTTGGAAAGGCGGCAGAGGACGTTCTGGAGGCTGCGGAGAAGGTAAAACCAGATGTGATCCTTTGTATCGGTCAGTCTGGGTCGCGGGCAGCAGTGACGCCGGAGAGGATCGGTATCAACATTCGCGACGCCAGGATCCCGGACAATGCAGGCAACCAACCGACGGAAGAAACGATCGTTTCCGGCGGGCCGGATGGACTATTCGCAACCGTGCCGGTGGAGGCTATGGCCCAGGCGATCCGGGAGGCAGGGCTTCCGGGACAGGTATCCAACACGGCGGGGACTTTTGTGTGCAACGATGTGCTGTACACACTTCTTTATTACTACCGGGAAAGCAATGTGCGCGTTGGGTTTATTCATGTGCCGTGGCTTCCGGAGCAGGGGACGCCCAATCTGCCTCTTTTAGATACAGTGTCTGCGCTGGAAGCCGCGATCATGTGTCTATGTGCAGTGCAGTAATAGATGGAAATACCTCCGCAGGTAGGTTCACTGTCAGCTCACCCAGAGAAAGAGCTCTGGATACGAATGGTAATTGAAGAGAAATCGGGTTGACAAAGCAACTGTGCAGTGATACAATGGCTGCGGATACAAAGAAGGAGGCAAGTTTCCTATGGAAAAGAAAGTAATCCTGTTTCAAGGTGATTCCATCACTGACTGTGGACGATCCAGAGAGTATGACGACAATCTGGGTGTTGGCTATCCGCTGATGGTGTCTGCCAAGCTGGGGGCGGAGCATCCCTACTACTATGATTTCTACAACCGGGGAATCAGTGGCAACCGGGTGGTGGATCTGTATGCCCGCATCAAGATCGATATGATCAATCTAACGCCAGACTACATGAGTATCCTCATCGGCATCAATGATGTGTGGCATGAGCATGCCCGGCAAAACGGTGTCAGCGCGGAAAAGTTTGAAATGGTGTACGGCTTGATGATCGAAGAGCTGCTGCAGGCGCTGCCAAATTTGAAGATCATGATCCTGGAGCCTTTTGTGCTGCCGGGCAGCGCTACCATCGATACCGAGGAATTCCCGGACAGGTGGGAGTACTTTGAGAAAGAGACTGCGCTGCGTGCCGCAGCGGCCAAGCGGGTAGCGGAGAAGTATGGCCTAGTTTTTGTACCGCTGCAAGAGATGCTCTCCAGGGCCAATGCCAATGCGCCCTATATGGGCTACTGGCTGGCTGACGGCGTGCACCCGACCTCTGCTGGTCACGAGCTGATCAAGAATGCCTGGATGAAGGCGTTCGAAGCTATGTAAATACAGTAAGAGCGTGCTGCAATTCAAGTGCAGCACGCTCTTTGGTTACTTAGGGAACCGTTCGTATTTTCCACGCTTTCTGCCCGGGAGATAGCAGCAAACGGCGATGGCGGCGAAAATGGCCGCACAGCCGAGACTGACTTTCCAGCCCAAGGAGAAAGCCTTGTTATGGTAGCGGAAGGAGACTGCATGTGTACCCTCTGTCATGGGAACGGCGATCATGGCGTCGCCGATCAAGATAATATCAGTTTCATGGCCGTCCACATAGGCAGTCCAGTTTCCGTTTTGCGGAATAGAGGTATACAGAAGTCCGTCCCGGTTGCAGTCGATGGTGCCTTCTACGCAGGTGCTGGTATACTTGGTCAGATCTAAGGTGGAGGCTGCCAGCACGTCATATGCCTGGCGGAATACGGTATTGTCCAGGATGGCGGCGGAAATCGTCATACTGCCTTCTTCCGCGGCTTTGCAGTTGAGCCGGATCTGCACAACATCTCCGGGTTCCACCTGGGAAACAGAGAGCATTTGGGGAAGGGAGTAGGTCTCGGAATACAAAGTCGTTCCATTCAGTCCTACCGAGAAGCTGTTACGTTTGGGCAGGCTCAGATCGATACACAGCAGGCCGCTGCGGTCTGCTGTGAAGGAATACTCCACAGTCCCGGCATTTTCTGCCTTGTAGTAGCAGTAACCGGTGGAAGAAACGGTGTCCAGTACAACATCAGCAGAGGTGACGCTCAGTCCGTTTTTACCAACCTTGTGCCAGACATCTTCCGGGATTCCGGAGGCCATCGACAGCAGCTTGTTCTGCATAGTAAAATTATCCGAACGCATACCGAAGTCCATATTGACCAGCTGTGCATCTGTCAAAAAGCCAAGGGGCAGGTAGGCGTTGTTTTTCAGCAAATACACGGTACCGCTGACGTCTACAATATCGAAGTAGGGGTTGACTTCCACTGCGCCGTCCCGCTCAATCATATATTTCAGTCCCAGGAACAGGTTGGCTACCGGGGAAGCCTCCTCAAAGCAGTACCGGTTATAGGTGTTCTTAGCACCGTAGCCAAGAGACTGCATAAACTCGGTTACGAGGACGTTGGCGGAGCTGGTGAAGGTGGAAATGCCGTAGTAGCCGTTCAATGCGCCATCATTCAAAGTTTGGGAATGGGTCACTTCTGTGCGGTAGAACGGTTCTTTCTCCAACTGCTGCATCTGGGCGATCATGGCTTCGGTATCCTGCGTGCCCTTGGGATAGTTAGACACGCCGGTATATGGGAAGGAAATGCCGAAGTTGATAATGTTCATGATCAGCTCGGCGGCCATGACACCGGCCATGAGGTAGCTGCCCAGCCGGCGGCGCTGGTTGCGGTCCTCAATATGGGCGTGAATCTGTGCTTTTTCCGCATCCGCAGGCAATGGCTTGAGCATCAGCGGGAAGATCAAAGCGGTTGTATACAGGATCAAAAAGATCAAATTATACGCGATGAATACAGGGTCCGTGCGGAAATCGGAGCAGGCAAACACAGCCAGAGCCAGAACACCGGCGGTGATCAATTGCCAGCGCTGAAAGCGCTTTCGCTGCAGCCAGGCTTTATAAGCCATATAGAGCAGCACAAAGCTGAACAGAAAGCTGAAGCGGTAGGGGATCATATTGGTGAAGTGGAAACCGTGCCAGATGTAATCCAGCTGGCGGATGATGAAGCTGACCATAAACAGCAGCAGGAGCAGTACGCAGCAGATCTTGTCCCGCAGCTTGATCCGCTTGCAGGTCAGATAGAGAAAAGAGAGCATGACGGTACCAACACCGCAGTAGAGGTTAGGAAGTCCTTCTTTAAAGCTGGGCTCCAGGCCGCCGCCGGTGTTTCCGGCTACCTGCCGCATGGCATCCAAAAGTCCCTTCCAGGTGTTTTCGTCGGCGATGTTGAGTTTGAAGCCTTCGGGGAAATTATTGACACTTGACTGGGTGGTTTGTAGGGCTGCCAAGGTGGGCAGCTCCAGAAAAGCGGTCATACCTATGGCTAAAATGGAAAACAGCGCGATGCGGCACAGGTCCGTAAACAGACGCTTGAAGCCACGGAACCGGCAGATCTGATAACACACAAAGAGCAGAAATACAAAGATACAGGTAAAGAAACCGATATAATAATTGGTGGCGACAGAGAGAAACAGCGTAACGGTGTACAGGAAGAAACGCTTGTCCCGAAGCAGTTTAACCGTACCCAGCGCCACAAGCGGAAGCAGGGAAAAGGTATCCAGCCACATCACATTCCACTGATATCCCAGAGCCCAGGCGCAAAGCCCGTAAAACGCACCGAACAGGGTGATGGACAGATCGTTTTTATGAAACAGTTCTTTCAGAAAATAGGCAAAAAACAAGGAGGCAAGGCCAAGCTTAATGGGAACCAATAGGGAAAAATACTCCAGCATCAGACTTTCGGGCAGCAGGACCGTCAGCAGATTCAGAGGAGAGGCCAAATAATAGGAGATCAGTCCCAAATAATCCAGACCCATGCCGATAGACCAATTGTATAGAAGGCCCTCGCCGCTGAGGATAGACTTGCGGAAGTTGACGAAGAAGGGGTAATATTGGTGATACATGTCCGAATACAACATGGACCGGCCATTACCAAAGGGCTCGTAACCGCCGCAGAGCATAATGCTCAGAAGTCCTATAAATGGGACAGCAAAAGCCAGCGCGAGATAATTCCATTGGAAACGTTTGATCTGCGGCAATTTCATAGGGATCTCCTCTTTGCATAATCATTCAAACTATAGTATACCACACAAGTACGCGGGGGTAAAGCTACGTTTTTGAAAAAATCATGAATTTTATCGATAGATAAAAAGACTCCCCGGCAAAGCCGGGGAGTAAATTACGTTAGTTATCATCCAGGTCAGCGTCCGAGTCCATCATATCCTCGGATACATTACTGGTCATCAGCTCTCCCAAGTGGACGCGGCGGCGAATCTTCATTTCTTCCACCTGACGGTGCAGCAGCTCCTTCACCTGCACCGGACGCTTGATGTTCTTCATGACAAGCGTGGGAAGGGACTTGTCGGAGGAGATCACGGAGACGGTACCCACTCCGAACAGCCGCTGCCACAGGCTACGGCTGGTGTTGATGTCCCGAATGCGGTAGAGAAGAACCTCTTCGTCCCGGATGTTCAAAAAGCCGACAGACAAAAACAGGCGATCCTCGGTGATGGCATAACGGGTAAAACTGAGGGGCATACCCAAAAATCGCTTCCGGTCTTTCCAAATTACGTCCAGATCTTTGAAACTCATAGCGTGATCCTCCTTTGTTTTTTTCCTTTATTCTATCGCCGTAAGCCGCAAAAGTCAACCCTACAGGATCAAACAGACAAGGCCAGTAGCGCCTTCGTTGATAATTTTGGAGAGGGTGTTTTGGAATTTCACGCGCACATCAGAAGGGGTGCGGAGCAGCTTGGTGGTGAGTCCTTCCTGGATCAGAGCGTAAACGGATTTGCCGAAAATATTGCTCTGCCAAAGCTTTTCCGGATCCTCACCACACAGATAGGAGATCAGATCCTTGGATTGCTGCTCATCGCCGACCATGGGACTGATCTCTGTATCGATGTCCACACGGATCATATGGATGGAGGGAGCGCCTGCTTTCAGCTTTACGCCGTAAGCGCCGTTCTTTATTAATACTTCCGGTTTCTCCAAACGCATCTGGGCGGCATCGGGCATCACGATCCCGTAGCCGGTAGCCTTTACGGAAGAGAGAGCATCGGAAATCTTATCATATTCCTTTTTGACGGCGGAAAGCTCTGTCAGCAGGCTGATCAGCTGGGCATCGTTTTCGATGGGCATTTGGGCTTTGCTGCTTAGTATGTCATAGAACAGGGTGTCCGGGAAGCTGAGAGCGCAGCTGACTGTGCCGGTGGACAGATCCACCTCGCGGATCGTATGATCCAATACATCCGGCAGCTCACGCAGTGTGGCCAACGCAGTTTCGGCCTGCCCGAGGGTCGTGATTTGCTGGGCACATTGCAGGAGCGCTTCCTGCAGTGCGGCTTTAACCGGATGCTCCCATTCCAGGGCATCCATCCACCGGGGAAGATAAATGCGCAGCTCTTTCATCGGGAATGCGTAAAGCAGCTGCCGCAGGAGGCGGTGAATCGCTTCCGGTTCCAGCGCCTGACAGTCAGCTGTTACGGCATCCACACCATACTGGGCTTTGATCTGCGAGCGCACATTCTGGGCTGCTTCTGCGGAAGGTTCCCGGCTGTTGATGATCACCAGAAATGGTTTGCCGGTGGCTGCCATGTCACGGATGGCCCGGCCTTCGGCAGCCAGATAGTCAGCCCGTGGGATGTCGGTAATGGTGCCATCGGTGGTCACCACCAGACCAATGGAGCAGTGACCGTCCATGACCTTTTTGGTACCAAGCTCGGCGGCCTCTGTCATTGGGATCTCGTAGTCATACCAAGGAGTAGACACCATCCGGGGGACACCGTCTTCCTGGGCGCCAACAGCCCCTTCTACCATGTAACCTACAGAATCGATCATGCGTATCCGGAGCCGCGTAGTGCCGTCCGGGGAGATCTCGACGGCTTCCTCCGGCACAAATTTTGGCTCACTGGTCATAATAGTCTTGCCGGAACCACTTTGGGGAAGCTCATCCCGGGCGCGTTCTGCCCGGTAGGGATCCTCAATGTTTGGAATCACAAGCTGCTCCATGATGCGTTTGATCAAGGTGGATTTTCCGGTGCGTACCGGACCTACCACGCCAATATAGATGTTTCCGCCAGTTCTGGCGGCGATGTCGGCATATAAATTTTCCATAGCCAGCCTCCTCATTCACGGTTTAGTCCATGGTATGTCCGGAAGCGGACAAATAGAACTTTAAAACGCCGGGCAGTTTGCCCGGCGTTTTGTAGAAGTTTGTGTATATTATTTTCGGGCCTGGCGCTTTCGGCAGCGTTTGATCAGCACGATCAAGAGAATGAGCGCAGCAGCAAAGAGCACACAAAAGCCTGCCAGCCAATAAACGGTATGATCGGTAGGTGCGGGAACTAACCGCAGGGCGTGGAAATCGCTGCTGGAGGTAAATACCAGATAGCTGCCTTCCAGGACGCTGGGAACCGTTTCCCAACTGCCGTTTCGCTGAAGCTGCACGGTTACCTGCGTTCCATCTACAGTTTCCGGCGGCAAAATACGCAATGTCAGTTCGCTTTGGCCGGCAGGAAGGGTGATATCCCATGCGCACAAGGCGTCGTTATCTTCCCGAATGTTTAGGGCCAGAACGGCATTTTCGGAGAACATGCCTTGTGCCAGCATGCGGGGACGACCGGAAGGAGAGCGAAGGTCGCTGGCAATGACGGTGGTAAGGGGGGTATAGACTGCGGTAAACTGGATATCAAAATACAACGGCTCAGACAGATCAGCGGGACCGTCCCACTGGGCAACAAAGCCTTCCCGCTGGGGAAGTGCAGGAACGTAGGGCAGGCCTACGGCGTGACCGAAGGGGCGATGGAGGGTTTTTACGCTGCCGTCTTCCAGAATGAATCGGATCGTGACACTGTCAAAATCAGAAGGAAGTCCGGCCAGAGTAAAGAATTCCTCCGCATCCAGGGCGTAGGCGTGATTTGCGTAGCTGATGCCGTCGATGGCACCGATGTCGCTGCCAATTCGCAGATAGTGGTTGCCGGAGATGGCACTGAGGTCTTCGGCGAAACCCAAAATGGCGCCAATCTTTTCGCTGCCGTCCAGCTGCACCAGACTGTAACAGTCGGAAACCGTACTGGCGGTTCCCGCAATGCCGCCGGAACAGCGATCGGAGAGTATGCTTCCGCGTACACAGCAATTTCGAATGAAACCGCCGCTGAGACCTGCGATACCGCCGACATATTCGGAACCGGGAGCGTCCAGATTGCCACGGTTCACGCAATTCCGGATCAAACCGAGAGAGGCCCATCCGGCAATCCCACCAAGATGCTGCTTGCCGCGGGTCAGGGAACCACGATTGTCGCATTCCAGGATCACAGCTCGGAAGGATAGGTCGAAATTGGCAGACAAACTGCCCGTGAGCAGTAGGTCGGTTTCCGGATCCAGGTCGCTTTCCGGGCCGATGGCACCGACGATACCGCCTACATTCCAATCACCGGAAAGGGAAGCGAGATTTTGACAGTCGAAAAGCTTTGAGGAGGTGTCCGATTCTGTATCGGCATCTGACAGATCCTGCACACTGCCGCCAAGGTTTTCCTGGGCGGAATTGAGGGTGTCACTGATCAGATGCATTTGGCCGGTCAGCGCGTTCAAGTCATCGGATAGGATGCCAGCCGAGCTGTGGACAGTAGAGCCGAATGCATCCAGAATGCCGGAAATGGCACTCATACCGGAAGAGATCTGATTCTGGGCGGCGAGGATCGTATCGGCATCGGGCAAAACAGAATCGTTGTTTCCGGGCAGGAGAGATTCCAGAGCACCCTGCATTTGTCGGACTTGTTGATCCAGCGATCCGATCTGGGCCTTGAGATCGGCAGCGGCAGATTGGGCATGGGCTGCAGTCGTATTGGTGATATCCGACATGGTCTGCATTTGCTTTTCCAGGATCTGGAGCGTGTCTTCCTCAAAGAGCATATGCACAGAGGGCTCCAGCTGACCAGCAATGCCGCCTACGTCCTTGCGACCGTGGATGGCACCGTGATTCGTACACTTTACCACGTATCCGCCTGTGCTGCCGATGATGCCGCCGATGTTATAGCCAACCTTTGGGTAACCCACCGGGCCGTGATTCTCGCTGCTGCGGATCACACCGGAGCCGGTACCGCAAATGCCGCCAATGTCGGTAACGGTGGCGGCGGATTCGACACCGGTGATGGACTCCAGAGTAATGTCTTCCAGGCTGATCTGATTTTGCTCCAAAGTGGTATTGATCTCGGCAAAATTGGCACAATTTTCGATGACACCGGTATTTTCTCCTGCAATTCCGCCCACAAAGTGGCTGCCATGTACAGCACCGTCGGTACGGCAGCCGCGAAGGACACCTGACAGAGTATTGATACCCACGATGCCGCCGACGGTTTCCGTGCCGGAAACGATACCGGAGAAAGAGCAGTTAAGCAGCGTGCCCGCGTTGTGGCCTGCGATCCCTCCAACAGTGGCGGCACTGCCTCCGGGAGATAGGATACCTTGAATATGCAGATCTTCTACCAGTGCACCCTCTCGCAGATAGCGGAACAAGCCCTGCACAGAACCTTCTGCTTTTAGGTTCAGGCCGCTGATAGTATGGCCGCGACCGTCAAAGCTGCCGGCAAAGCTGGGGATCCCGGGAAAATCCAGACCGGAAAGATCGACATCTTCCGTTAAGGTGACCAAAAGACCTTCGCTGTAGCGATCCAGTCGGCAATGCTCAGCCAAAGCCAACAGATCCTCTGCACTGTCCACCCGGAATAATTTCAGATCGGCAGCCTGTGCACGGCAAGGGGAGAAGAGCATGCAAGCAAGAAGCAGCAGAGCTGCGGCAAATGAGAATTTACGCATGGTTCTGGCCTCCTTCCTGCAGGTCATCGCCAGGGATGATCTGCCCTGTAGTGTCGATGGCAGCATTGAGCTCGCCATGGAGGATACCATCAAAATCAGCATCTACCATGCCGTTGATGTGGCCGCGGATATGACCCCGGACACGCATGGTGCCGGAGGCTGTTTTGGGCGCAATATCCGGCACTTTGATCCGGAAGCGGGTCCTCTCAATGATGGAATCGCCCAGGACCAGGATGGAAGGCAGCACACACAGCACCAGGATAATGGAAATGATGGTGCCGCGTCCCAGACAGGTGCCCATAATGGATACCACGGGCTGGGCGGATAGGTTGCCGATCAGAAGTCCGGCGGAAGCCATCATAATACCGGAGGTGAATACCGTGGGGAACGCTGCGTTCAAAGCTTCCACGATGGCCTTTTTATGGGGCATGTGGGTCTTAAATTCCTGATAATGGCTGGAGATGACGATGGCATAGTCGATGTTAGCACCCATCTGAATGGCACTGACGATCAGATAGCCCAGGAAATACAACGGCTGGCCTGTCAGAGTGGGGAAGGAGAAGTTGATCCAAATGCTGCCCTGAATGACCAGGATCAGCAGCACCGGAAGTCCAACGGACTGGAAGGTAAACAGGAGAACCAGGATCACGAAGAATGCGGACAGGATCGAGATCATCAGATTGTCCGCGGCGAAGGAGGCGGAAAGATCCCGGCAGCTGGTGGAGTTGCCTACCAGGTAGTAGTCATCTTCATAATACTTGCCGATGATGTTTCTGGCTTCTGCAAGAAAGGCAAAGGTCTCTTCGCTTTCTTCGGGCAGATTCAGATACAGCATCATGCGGCTGTAATTTTCACTTTGCATCTGCGCCCTGGCCATGTCCAGCTGTGCAAACATATCTTCCATCATGGCCATTTCTTCTCCGGCCAGATTGATGTTTTTGGATTCAAGCTGATCCTTTAAAAACAGGAACATGTCAAAGAGGGGGACACCGTAGTCCTCCACGGCGCTGAGCAAATGGCCGTATTGATCCTGCTCCACGGCGTACAGACTGTAGAGCGCCTGAACCACTTCGTAATCCAGGCCGATCAACTCGGAAAATTCCCGTGGTGTCAGGGAGTCTGTGAGCATATAGCCATCCATGGCCTCGATGTTACCCAGACCCATGGCGCTGTTGACCTGCGGCTGGTCAGCAAGTTCCCGCAAAACGGCGCTTTCTGCCTCGTAGTCACCTGAGGGTACCAGTACGGCCAGCATATTACTGACACCAAAGGTATTCTTGATCTTCAAATAGGAGGCCTGGCGCTCTGTCATTTTGGCGGTTTCCAGATCGTTGTAGCTGTAGCAGTAGGGGCACTGGCTGGAGAGCAGGAAGGCGCCGATCAGAACCAGAACGAACAGAGGGGGCAGCACCCGACGGGTCTTGACCGCAAACTTGCCCAGAAAATTGATGTTAGGAAGCAGCTTCTTGTGACGGGTCTTATCCATGAGCGGGGAAAAAAGCACCAATAGGCCGGGCATCAAGGTGAATACACAAAGCAAACTGATAAAAATGGATTTGATGAGCACCATGGCCATATCCAGGCCGATGGAGAATTCCATAAGGCCAAGAGCAATCAGACCGCTGATGGTTGTTAATGAGGAGGCGCTGATCTCCGGAATGGCTTTGCTCAGGGCAGAAATAGCAGCTTCCTTCGCGGGTTTGGATTCCCGTTCGTCTGTAAAACGGTGGCAAAGGATGATGGCGTAGTCAATGGCCAGTGCCAGCTGCAGCACGACGGCTACGGAATCGGAGATGAAACTGATCTTGCCGAAGATAAAATTAGTACCCATGTTCAGAAGGGCGGCTACGCCAAAGGTCAGCAGCAGCACCGGAAGTTCTGCATAGCTGCGTGAAGTCAGCGTCAGCACTACGATCACGATGATGACAGCCACTATGCCGATGACCGTCATTTCGTCACGTAGCATCGTATTTTCGTCATAGCCGATGGTAGTGTCCACGTAATAGTCGTAGTTAGACAGAATGGACTTGATTTGATCCATGGCATGTAGCGTTTTTTCGGATGTGGCGGCTGTGGAGAAAGTAATGTCATACAGTGCGGCGGCATCCTTGTAGGAGGCTTCGCTGCCGTCAAAGCCCACCATGGCAACATTATCAATATCAGAAAGCTGGGAAGAAAGCTTTTTCGCAGTGTCTAAGGTCACATTGGTGACCATCACGCGGGCAGCACCCGGTGTAACAAAATTGGCGTTCATCGCTTCCAGTCCTTGCCGGATCTCACTTTCCTCCGACAGATATGTAGTGACATCGTTTTCTACATGGACCCAGCCCATGGAGATCAAAGAAAAAATGATGGCAAATACATACAGAAGAAAGAATAGTGTACGTTTTTTGACAACAAAAGTAGCGATTTTATAGAACAATGTGCCATTCTCTTTTTCCTTTTTCACCATACAAAAGCCCCCGTGCCGAGAAATTCAATTCTATTATACAGATTATCCAATTGCCAGGCAATAAATAATTTGTGAATTTTCTGCGCAAATGGATAAAGAACAGATAAGGTTTGTGTAGGGACCAGCCAACAATTTTGCTGACAGAGCGCAGAGGAAAAATACAGAAAAAAGTGAGAAAAATTCGAAAATAATGTTTGACAAATGAGAAGAAATTCTATATAATATCTAAGCATGACTGCGAGGAGGGGATAGTATGCTACTGGGGCTTTCCAAGATCATTGAGTGTCCCGGCGCATCGGTTTCCTTTTCTACCAGCGTGGATCTGAGTGATCTTCTCTACGGAACCTGCTACCCGGTGGATGAGCCGGTTGTGGCCAGCGGTACGGTGCGCAACACCGCCGGTGTGCTGGTGATGACTGGCAGTGTTCATACCACCATTCATGGTGTGTGTGACCGTTGCGCTGCTGACTTTGCATCCGATGTGGAGTTTCCCATCGATGTGGTGCTGGTTACGGAGCTGAGCAATGAAGAGAACGAAGATGAATGGGTATTCCCTCTGGAGGGAGACAGCGCCGATTTGGAAGACATCGTCCGCACGGTGTTCGTGCTGAACATGGGTTCCAAGCTGCTGTGCAAGGAAGATTGTAAAGGTTTGTGCTCCCGCTGCGGTAAAAATCTGGACGACGGTCCCTGCAGTTGCCAGAAGGAGCTCGATCCCCGGTTTGCTGCTTTACGGCAGCTTCTCGATAAGAAATCACAAGAATGAATGCTGTGAAAGCAGATTGACCAAGGAGGTGTCATCCATGGCTGTTCCTAAGTGTAAAGTATCCAAGGCCCGTCGCGATCAGCGCCGTGGCTCCAACTGGAAGCTGACTGCTCCCAGCGTGACGGTTTGCTCCAAGTGCGGTGAGCCCGTCATGCCCCACAGAGCTTGCAAGGCTTGCGGCAACTACAATGGCCGTCAGGTCCTGGCCGGCAAGGCTGAGTAAGGCAGGAAAAGAGCGTAAGCGCAGAGGAAGGTTGGCTTCAACCTTCCTCTTTTCCTTGTTTGATAGACTGTTTTTAGGAATTTGGGCACAGATCGGTTGATTTCTTGCCGGTTATGTGCCATAATACAGTAAGTTTGGCAGTAAAGGAGTGATCAGTATGGCAAAGCCTTTGGTGGCTATCGTTGGCCGTCCCAATGTAGGCAAGTCCATGCTTTTTAATAAGCTGACAGGTCACCGCACGTCTATCGTGGAGGATACCCCCGGCGTGACCCGGGACCGGATCTACGGCGATTGTGAATGGTGCGGCAGAGAGTTTTCTTTGGTGGATACCGGCGGTATTGAGCCCAATACGGAAAATGATATGCTCAAGTTTATGCGCCGCCAGGCGGAGATCGGCATAGAACTGGCCGACTGCGTGGTTATGGTGGTGGATGTGAAGACCGGCATGACGGCCGCTGATGAGGAAGTGGCGGTTATGCTGCGCAAGTCCGGAAAACCGGTGGCACTGGCGGTAAATAAGTGTGACAGTGTGGGCCCTACCAATCCCGAGGTGTATGAATTCTACCAACTGGGCATTGGGGATCTGTTTGAAGTGTCCGCTATTCACGGCCATGGTACGGGCGATCTGCTGGATTGGTGCCTGGAGCAATTCCCCGAGGCCGAAGAAGATGATGAAGCCGGTGAGGTCATCAAGGTGGCCATCGTAGGTAAGCCCAATGTAGGCAAGTCCAGCCTCTTAAACCGGATCCTGGGTGAGGAGCGGGTGATCGTTTCCAATATCGCAGGTACGACCCGGGATGCTATCGACACTTACTTTGAAAACGAGACCGGCAAGTATTGCTTTATCGATACTGCGGGTATGCGCCGCAAGAGTAAGGTAGATGATGCCATCGAAAAGTTTTCCAATATGCGTACCATCAATGCCATTGAGCGCGCGGATGTGTGTCTGATCCTGATCGATGCCAATGACGGCGTTACGGAGCAGGATACAAAGATCGCCGGACTTGTGCATGAGGCAGGTAAGGCTGCTATCATTGTTGTCAACAAGTGGGACGCAGTGGAGGATAAGCAGACCAACACGATGCGCGACAAGGAGCTGGCTGTGAAGGATGGTCTGAGCTACATGACCTACGCACCTGTGGTATTTCTGTCCGCGCTGACCGGCCAGCGGGTGGATAAGCTCTACGAAGTGATCCAGGAGGTTAACCGGCAGAACACCAGCCGTATCACCACCGGTGCACTAAACAGCATCCTGGCAGAAGCAACTGCCCGTGTACAGCCTCCGACGGACAAGGGCCGCAGACTGAAGATCTACTATATGACCCAGGCTGGCACTAAGCCGCCTCATTTTGTGATCTTCTGCAACGATGCACGGTTGTTCCATTTCTCCTATCAGCGGTATCTGGAGAACCAGATCCGGGAAGTGTTTGGACTGGAGGGTACGCCGGTGCGGATCACCATTCGCCAGAAGGGCGATAAGGAGGAGTAAACATGTGGGCTGCGATCCTGGTTACGGTCCTGGTGGGATATTTTTTAGGAAATCACAATGGTTCTGTCGTCACTTCTCGCTTGGTTGCCAATGATGATGTGAGAAGTCATGGCAGCGGCAACGCGGGACTGACCAATTTTATTCGAAACTATGGCGTCCATTCGGCACTTTATGTGATCGCAATCGACGGCGGAAAGGCTGTTCTGGCGTGTCTGGCCGGTGATATGCTGTTGGCTCCTTACGATTTGGGCCTTGTAGGCCGGGCGCTTGGCGGCGCTGCGGCTATGCTGGGACATGTGTTCCCGGTGCTGCTGGGCTTTAAGGGCGGAAAAGGTATTCTGAGTGGTTTCATCATTGCTATGATGGTGGACTGGCGGATCGGCCTGCTGATCCTAGGTGTGTTCCTGGTGGTGTATCTGCTGAGCTGGTATGTATCGCTGGGTTCTGTCATGGGGGCGGTTACTTTCGGTGCGGGCTTTGTATGGTTGTATCATGACAATGTTTGGGTCATGGCATGCGGCATCTTTATGGCTGCCTTGGCGATCTTTATGCACAGGACCAATATTTCCAGACTGCTGCACGGCCAGGAGCGGAAGACCAATCTCTTTGGGAAAGGAAAAAAGCAATGAAAACAGCGGTTGTCGGCAGCGGTGCCTGGGGTACGGCCCTGGCGATCTGCCTGAATCAAAACGGTCACCAGGTGACCATTTGGACATTTGAAAAAGAACTGATCCCCCAGATTGAAGAAAGCAGGGAAAATCCCCGGCTGCCCGGCGCCAAGCTGCCGGAAGGCATCGCCATCAGCCCGGATTATTGCTGTGTGGCGGACTGCGATCTGGTAGTGGTGGCCTGCCCCTCCTTTCCCATCCGCAGTGTATGCCGTGGGATCGCGCCCTACCTGAAGGAGGATGCGGTCATGGTTTGCGTGACCAAGGGACTGGAGGATGGAACGCAGCTGCGTATGAGCCAGGTGGTGGCTCAGGAGACCGGCAAGCAGGTCGTGGTACTCACAGGCCCCAGCCATGCTGAAGAGGTGGCGCTGAGCATTCCTACGGGCTGTCTGGCCGCCTGCGAGGATCAAGGATTAGCGGAATTTGTGCAGGATGTCTTTATGTCTGACCATTTCCGGATCTACACCAGCCCCGATGTTGTGGGTGCAGAACTGGGCGCGGCGCTGAAAAACGTCATTGCTCTGTGCGCTGGCGTAACGGACGGTCTGGGTTTTGGGGATAACACCAAGGCTATGCTGATGACCCGTGGCCTGACAGAGATCGCCCGGCTGGGTGTTTCTCTCGGTGCGAAGAAGGAAACCTTTGCGGGATTGGCCGGTGTGGGCGATCTGATCGTGACCTGCACCTCCATGCATTCCCGCAATCGCCGGGCAGGTATTCTGATTGGACAGGGTTTGCCCCCTAAAGAGGCTATGGAGAAGGTTGGCGCCGTTGTTGAGGGCTACTATGCTGCACGGTCTGCCTGGGAGCTGTGCCAAAAGCAGGGCGTAGACATGCCGATCCTGCAGGCGGCTTACAATGTGCTGTATGAAGGCGTAAGTGCCGCAGAGGCGGTGCGGAAGCTTCTGGCACGAAATAAAAAGGCCGAGTCCGAGGATGCGGGCTGGCTGTAAAAGCAAAAACCGTCGACGAACAGTCGACGGTTTTTCACTTTTGTACATCTATGGGAAAACAAAAACGGCATTGCTTTTGCAATGCCGTTTGTTTATGGCAGGGAAATCAGATGGCCCGCTCAACCTTGTTGGAACGGAGGCATCTGGTACATGCGTACACATGGCACGGAGTCCCGTTGACAACCGCCTTGACCCGCTTCACATTGGGCTTCCATGCACGGTTGGAACGTCTGTGGGAGTGGGAGACCTTGATACCAAAAGTAACGCCCTTGCCACAATAATCACACTTCGCCATTCTACTGCACCTCCTATCCGCAGATAAACTCTAAATGAGCGCTTCACAAGCGCTTAGATATGATACCAAAGTTTGCTGAAAAAAGCAAGCACTTTTTTACAATTTTTTTGACTTTTTTCAAAATTAAGTTGATATTCGTCTCTTGCAGCGATATAATAACGGCAAATCCTAGATTGGGGTGAGTGCAATGGTGGATACTTACTGTGTGCCGCTGAAAAGACTGGTGGAAGAATTCGATCTGGAGGTCTATTTTGCGGCATCGGACTATGAGCAGATCCGGCTGACGGTGGAGGACCTGGCAAGACCCGGTCTGCAGATCGCCGGTTTTATGGATCACTTTGAGCCTATGCGTCTGCAGGTCATCGGCAATGTGGAATCCGGCTATTTACAGAAGCTGAGCCAGAAGGAGCGTGCCGTCACCTTTGACCGCCTGTTTTCCTATAAATTCCCGGCTTTGTTGATCGCCCGCAATATTGAGCCTTATCCAGAATGCGTGGAAATGGCTAAGAAACATAATGTAACGCTGCTGCGCACGGCACAGGCCACTTCTACCATCATTTCCGCAATCATCAGCTATCTGAGTGCGGCTCTGGCCCCCCGGATCTCCCGACACGGTGTGCTCATGGAGGTCTATGGTGAGGGTCTGCTGCTGATCGGCGAAAGCGGTATCGGCAAAAGCGAGGCAGCTGTGGAGCTGCTCAAGCGTGGTCACCGGCTGATTGCCGATGATGCGGTGGAGATCCGCAAGATCTCCGGGTCTACTCTTGTGGGAACGGCGCCTCCTCTGATCCGCAATTATATCGAGCTGCGCGGTATCGGTATTATCAATGTGGCAAAGCTGTTTGGTATGGGCGCTGTAAAGGCCGAGAATGAAGTGAATCTGATCGTGAATATTGTACCATGGAAGACCCATGAGACCTATGACCGGCTTGGTCTGGAGGATCAGTATATGGAGATCCTGGGTGTGCAGGTGCCAATGAATACGATCCCTATCACCCCCGGACGTAATCTGGCGGTGATTCTGGAAGTCGCGGCTATGAACAACCGTCAGCGGAAGATGGGCTATAACCCGGCGTTGGAATTTACGCAGCAGATCGATCGGCATTTTGCCCAGGAGACAGACGGATGAAGGAACTGACCATAGGAGCCAATGATGCCGGTCAGCGGCTGGACCGTTTTTTGGCCAAGGCAGTGCCGCTGCTGCCGGCTTCCCTTGCCCAGAAATATATCCGACTGAAGCGGATCAAGTGCAATGCAGCCAGGGTCCAGCGGGATACGCGGCTGAACGCAGGAGATGTGCTGCAGCTATATATCAACGACGAATTTTTTGACAAGCCCCGGGAGGATAATGCATTTTTGACGGTGGCGACACCAAAGCTCAATATCCTCTATGAGGATGACCATGTGCTGCTGGTGGACAAGCGGCCCGGATTGGCAGTGCATCCCCATGATGGTGCAGAGTATGGAAGGACCTTGATCGACCATATCCAGGCCTACCTTTATCAAAAGCGGGAATGGCGCCCCCGTGAGGAAAATAGCTTTACTCCAGCACTGTGCAACCGCATTGACCGCAATACCGGCGGCATTGTGATCGCTGCCAAGACGGCGGAGGCCCTGCGGGTACTGAATCAAAAGATCAAGGACCGCGAGCTGGACAAGCGGTATCTGGCGATCGTGGAAGGGACACCCCGGCCCAGGGAAGGATCTTTGAAGGGTTATCTTTTCAAGGATGCCAAGAAAAACCGGGTATTTGTGACGGATACGCCTCAGACCGGTGCCAAAAGCTGCCAGACTAATTACAAGGTGCTCCAAAGCCGCAATGGTCTTTCGCTTGTAGAATGTGAGTTGATCACAGGCCGCACCCATCAGATCCGGGCTCAGTTTGCCCATGCGGGCCATCCGCTTTTGGGAGATGGAAAGTATGGTAAGCTGGATAAGCGCTTTGACCGGACCTATCAAGCTCTTTATTCCTATAAACTGACCTTTACCTTTACGACCGATGGAGGAGCGCTGGAATATCTAAACGGTAGGAGCTTCCAGGTGGAAAAGGTGGACTTTGTGGATGAATTCTTTCCCCGATAAGAAACGCAGGCATGTGCGTTGCTGCACATGCCTGTATTTTTATGAGATTACCCGGCAGATGGTTCCGCCGCCGATGACCAGATCGCCATCATAGAGAACAACTGCCTGGCCCGGGGTGATGGCTCGCTGGGGCGCATCAAAGACGACCCGGATCATTCCGTTTTCGGCGGGATATACCGTTGCTGGCTGTTCGGCCATGCGGGAACGGGTCTTGGCCTTTACATGCTGGGGGGCAGTGAGGGTGGGGAAGGGAAAGAAAAAGCAATCTTCGGCCAGAAGCTCCCGACGCATCAGATCTTCATTTCTGCCCACTGTGACAGTATTGGCAGTCATATCCTTGGCGCACACATAGACAGGTTCACCCATGGCAATGCCCAAGCCCTTTCGCTGGCCCAAAGTGTAGTTGACTGCGCCGCAGTGGTTGCCCACTATTTTGCCGGAAGTATCCAAAAAGTTGCCGGTGGGGTATTGTTTTCCGGTGTGGCGGCGCAGGAAGGCGGCGTAGTCTCCGTCCGGGATAAAGCAGATGTCCTGACTGTCCCGCTTTCGGGCATTCAGAAAGCCCTGTTCCTGGGCAATTTGGCGCACCTCCGGCTTGGTCAGCTCTCCCAAAGGAAATTGCAGGTGTGAGATCTGTTCCTGGGTCAAGGCGTACAGGAAATAGCTTTGATCCTTGGCACTGTCCGTTGCCTTATACAGAAGGTGTCTGCCGGTGGTATCGTCCCGCAGGATCCGGGCGTAATGGCCGGTGACAACATATTCGCAGCCAAGCAGCATGGCCCGGTCCAGAAGCCGGGAGAATTTTAAGTGCCGGTTACATTGGATGCAGGGATTTGGGGTCAGACCGCTTTCGTAGGAGCGGACAAAATCGTCCATGACCTTTTCCCGGAAGTCAGCGGTAAAGTTGAAGACATGAAAGGGGATCCCAAGTCTGTAGGCCACACTTCTGGCGTCTTCCACAGAGTCCAGAGCGCAGCAACTACCGTCCTCACCATCATAAAGGCGCATGGTAGCGCCAACGCAGGTGTAACCGCGTTGAAGCATCATATAGGCAGCTACGGAACTGTCCACACCGCCGCTCATGGCGATGAGAGCCTTTTGTTCGGTCATACCAAATGTCTCCTTCGTTATTTTTGCTGATTATAGCATAGTTTGCAAGCAAAAGCAATGGAGGATAAATGATTACAAAATTGGTATGTTCTGGGAGAAGGATGTGGAATAACTGTGGAAAACTAATACAGAAATGGATAAAAGACGAAATATGCAAACATTTTGGGCTAGAAAACAGTAACAATATGTAATTATTTTGGAAATAAGGGTTGCTTTTCGGTAAGGCATCTGCTATAATACGTCCGTATGGGTGGTAAATTCGCCCGTGATAGTCATACATTCCCCTATGAGAGGAGAAGCTTTTGTGAAAAGAAGATTACTTACGTTTGCGCTTGCGCTGCTCATGCTGGTGACTTTGATCCCCTTTACTGCTGCCGCAGCCGCTGAAGGTGCAAACTTTACGATCAGTGATGAAGGTATTGCGATCATTAAGAAATGGGAGGGTTTCCGTGCCAAGCCCCACTGGGATTACGCCCAGTATACGGTAGGCTACGGCACCAGAGTGCCGGACGGTAAGCTGGACGAATACATGGCCAACGGCATCTCGGAAGCAGAGGCAGAAGATCTGCTGCGGGATACCCTGGCTACTACCGGCAAGCGGGTCAATAGCTTTCTGGACAAGTTTAGCATTCAGGCGACCCAGGGCATGTTTGACATGCTGGTATCCATTTCTTTCAACTGCGGCAGCGCATGGCTGTACGAGACCAGTACACTGCGCAATGCCATCGTAGAGGGGTGGACGGGGAATGACCTGCTTTTTGCGGTAGGTCAGTGGAGCACCGCCGGCGGCAGCACGCTGCCTGCGCTGGTTCGCCGCCGTCTGTGTGAAGTGAACATGTATGTCAATGGGATCTACAGCACGACAGTGCCGTCCAATTACTGCTACGTTCGGTTTGATCCCAACGGCGGAAAGTGCGAGATCAAGACCCAGTGCTACGATTCCAACACACCTGCATCCATTCGCGCTGTTCCTACATATGAAGGCTATACCTTTGAAGGCTGGTACACCGATGCGACCGGCGGTGAGAGGGTTACCGTTCTGGATGCAAGCGTGCGTAATTATATGCTTTATGCCCACTGGAGCACCGGTGGCAACGAAACCGATAACGATTCTTCCACAACGATCACCGGTACAGCAGTCAGCTATGAACGGGAGATCGCAGCGGATCTGCTGCACTCCTTTACAGAGCCGGTGAGCGGTGCGTTGGTAGCCAATGCCCATAAGCTGGGGGATGTAGTGAAGATCACCCACGAGTATACTGACAACAGCGGTATTACTTGGGGTAAGGTCAAGGATGGCGGCTGGATCAACCTCAGCTACACGAAGCTGCCCGGCCAAGCTGAGACGGACAATACCAATGGTGTAACGATTACGGTAACCGGCACCGACGTGAACATCCGCAGAGGCCCCGGCACCGGATATGCCAGCGTGGGCAGAGCGGATAAAGGTGATACTTTTGTGATCACCGAGACTGCCACCGGTAGCGGCCACACCTGGGGCAAGAGTGAAAAAGGCTGGATCGCTCTGACCTATACCAATTATTCTACGGTTTCCAAGGAAGAAGATCATAAGCCTGAGGAAGAGAAGCCTGCCGATCCGGAAAACGGCGGCGAAACGGATAAGGCGGATGAAGTGATCGCCACCGGCAAGGTCAAGCTGACATCCGGCGTGCTGAACATTCGCAAGGGCCCCAGCACCGGCAATGCCATCGTTGGCTATCTGAACAACGGCGCGAAGGTCGAGATCCTTGAGACCAAGACCGTGGGTACTATGGAGTGGGGACGCACGGAAAAGGGCTGGATCAGCATGACCTATGTGGTGCTGGACAAGACAGAAGAAAAGCCTGAGGATACCACCAAGCCCGAGGACACAACAAAGCCCGAGGATACCACTAAACCTGAGGACACAACAAAGCCTGAAGATACTACGAAGCCTGAAGATACCAATCAGCCTGAGAATACAACACCTGCCACCACTGTGACCGGCACGGTCAACATTACCTCCGGCTGGTTAAATGTGCGCAGTGGTGCCGGCACGAATTATAGCGCTGTGGCCAGATTGAAGGCCGGTCAGAGCGTTACCGTCACCGAGAAGAAGACGGTTTCCGGCAAGGAATGGGGTAAGATTTCCAGCGGCTGGGTCTGCATGGACTATATCAGCGTGAATAAAGAAGCGGAAAAGGCTGAGCCTATCAACGGTACGGTCAATTCCGGAACTGCCCAGCTGCGTGTGCGCAGCGCCCCCAGCGGGGATGCTTCCGTAACAGCGTATTTGTCTCACGGCACCAAAGTTCAGATCCTGGAAAAGAAGACTGTCAGCGGTACTGAGTGGGGCCGGATCGATAAGGGCTGGGTGAACATGAACTATGTCACTGTAGAGGGAGAAAAGGCTCCCGAAGCGGATAAGACGGAAAATAACAAGACTATCAGCGGTACGGTCAAACTGACCTCCGGTGTGTTGAATGTTCGCAGCGCGGCTGGCACCGGCAACAAGATCGTGGGCTACCTGCGTAACGGCGAAAAGGTCACCATTCTGGAGACGAAGATGGTCGGCGCTACGCAGTGGGGCCGGGTCAGCAATGGCTGGATCAGCATGGACTACGTAAAGCAGAACTAAGTCAAACAGAAAGGTGCTGTCTCAAAATGATTTGAAAGAATCATATGAGGTAGCACCTTTTTCTTTTGTTTTGCAACAACGAAGTTGTGGAAAAAGTATCTCAAAATTCGAAAAACAGCGCACTAAATCTGAGGGGCATTTCTGCCTCTC
>JAZUQE010000197.1:0-14886 GCA_045605575.1 Faecousia sp.
ATAAAATTGCCGGACGCCCAATGGGGAGCGACCCGACCGCCGCCGGTGGCGGAAAAAGGGAGGGGAGCGAGTGGCAGCGGACGGCAAGATGCAAGCCCGCTTTGTCGGGCGTAGCATCTGCCGGGCACCGCAACAGGGCGTACCTACGGTTTGTCGGTGTGTAAAACACATCGACAAACTGGAATTTGTATCCTTCGCGCCTCATATCATTCGAATATTTTCGACAAGCCCTTGTGTTCGGATAGGAGCTATGGTATAGTGTAAATGAATTCAGCTGGAATTCAGAAAGAGAGAGCAGTATCTATGAAAGCGTTTTTAGATTACTTTTTTGGCGCAGGTACGGAGATCGAATTTACCAATTTCAGCCTGGCCCATTTTCTGCCCATTCTGGTGGCGGCAGGCTTGATCTTTGTGATCTACCGGTTCCGGGAACCGCTGCGGGGCTATCGGCATGAGCAGGTTTTCCGCTATGTGCTGGCCTTTGCGCTGATCATCTCGGAGATGTCCTACTATTGGCGTCTGGTGGGCGTACCCTCCCTGGGACCCAACCCGGTGGACCATCTGCCCATCACGGTCTGCGGCTGGGCGGTGATCTTTTGCAGCTATATGGTCATCGGCAAAAGTCAGACCCTGTTTGATATTTCTTACTTCTGGCTGCTGTGCGGCTCTGTGTTTGCCTTGCTCACACCCACGGTGATCTCCTACACCGGCCCTACCCGGTTCCGCTACTATCAGTTCTGGACGGAGCACACGCTGGGGTATGTAGCCATTTTCTATATGATCTTCGTCCATAACATGCGTCCCACGATCAAGTCCGCCGTCAAATCCTATGTAGCTCTGGCTGTACTGGCGGTCATCGCCTATTTCTCCAACCAGCTGATCGGCCCCGGTGCCAATTATCTGTTTATGGCGAAGCCGGAGGATACGCCCTCTATTCTGGATATCCTGCCGCCCAACTTCGCCCTGCGGATCCTGATCATGGCAGCCGCTATTACGGCGCTGTATGTGCTGGCGTATCTGCCCTGGTACTTAAAGGACCGGAAAGCAAAAGCCGCCGCAAAATAAGGCTATATAAAAAATCGTACCGCATGGGCGGTACGATTTTTTTAGCGTGTCAAAGAAGTGGCTTTCCGGAAGAATGCCTATCTTCACAGCGCCCTATCAAAGGGGATTCCAAAGGGGAAAGCGGTGGAAAGCCTTGATCACATATCGCCGATCCGCTTTCCCTTTTGGTCGTCTGGGGAGTCCGGGGACCATACGAAAGGTCTCCGGCGGCTCTTTGGATACTTTCTGGCCGGACAGAAAATATCATCACCTTGTTCTCTTTTATTCCTGCTGCTCCATAATTGCAGGTAGTATGTTTTTATCAGACTGAAAAAATCGTACCGCTTGGGCGGTACGTTTTTTCTTGCTTTTGGCAGCGTTTTTTGCTATTGTTACAGTAGCTTTTTGGCACACATTTCTTAATTTATGCCAGAGGCTCAAAATCAGCAGCGCCGTGCTTGCACAGAGGGCAGATGATGTCCTCGGGCAGGGTGTCTCCCTCGTAGATCCAGCCGCAGATCTTGCAGACAAACCCCTTCTTACCCTCGGCCTCGGGCTTTGGCTTGACCTGGTTGAGGTAGTAGGTGTAAGTCATGGTTTCGGCGTTGCCCATGACCCGGGCTTCCGTGACGGTGCAGATGAACATGCCGTGTGTACCCAGATCCACGTAGCTTTCTACCTTCAGACTCATGAAGGAGTTGATGTGCCGGGGCAGGAAACGCAGACCGTTGTCGCTGCGCAGTTCCTCGATCCCCACAAACTTATCAACGGTCCGTCCGCTCTGGAAGCCAAAATTGCGGATCAGGTCAAAGGGAGCGGACACATCCAGGCAGTTGACGTTCATCACGCCCGTCTGCTTGATCACATGGTGAGAGTAGTTTTCCTTATTGATGGTCACGGCTACCCGGTTGGGGGTATTGGTCACCTGGGAGACCGTGTTGACGATCAAGCCGTTGTCCTTACTGCCGTCGTTGGAGGTCACCACATACAGACCGTAGCCGATGTTGAACAGGGCGGTCAAGTCGTTTTTGTTGGCGGTCTCGTCCTGGCGGGCCAGATAATCCTGGCAAAGCTCATTGGCCATAGCCTCGATCTGTGCGGTGCTGTCCGCATTCAGAGCGGACAGGATCCGTACGGTGGTGTCGGTAAAGGTCAGGTTTTTGCTCTTTTCCAGCATACCCCGCATGACCTTGGCGGCCAGGGGCGCCCAGGAGCCGTTCTCCATCAGGCCGATGGTGCGGTTCTGGAAGTTGCGGTCGGTCAGATGGTGGATAAACTCCTTCATAAAGGGGAAAATATCCGCATTATAGGTGGTAGTAGCCAGCACCAGCTTGCCATAGCGGAAAGCATCCTCTACTGCCTCAGCCATATCGGTACGGGCCAGATCGTGCACGACCACCTTGGGGCAGCCCTTCTCCTGCAGTTTCTGCACCAGCAGTTCCACAGCGGCCTTGGTGTTGCCGTATACAGAAGTGTAAGCCACCACGATGCCTTCGCTCTCCACCTCGTAGGAGGACCAGATATCATACAGGTTCAGATAGTAGCCCAGGTTTTCAGTCAGAATGGGACCGTGCAGGGGGCAGATCTTGGCAATATCCAGAGTGGAAGCCTTCTTCAGCAGTGCCTGCACCTGGGCGCCGTACTTACCAACGATGCCGATGTAGTAGCGGCGAGCCTCGCAGGCCCAATCCTCTTCTACGTCCAGTGCGCCGAACTTGCCGAAGCCGTCGGCAGAGAAGAGGACCTTGTCATATACATCATAGGTCACAATGACCTCGGGCCAGTGAACCATGGGAGCGGCTACAAAGGCCAGGGTGTGCTTACCCAGGCTCAGCGTATCTCCCTCGCCGACTACGATGCGGCGGTCTGCATAATCATCGCCGAAGAAGTTTTTCATCATGGCAAAGGCTTTGACAGAGGAAACAACCGTTGTTTCCGGGTAGACCTTCAGGAAGTTGGCAATGTTGGCGGAGTGGTCGGGCTCCATGTGCTGCACTACCAGGTAGTCGGGCTTGCGGCCGCCTAAGGTGTTCTGAATGTTATCCAGCCACTGGTGGGTGAAATTCTGGTCCACAGTGTCCATAATGGCCACCTTTTCGTCCAGGATCACATAGGAGTTGTAGGACATGCCGTTGGGCACTACATATTGGCCCTCAAACAGGTCTACCTGATGGTCGTTTACGCCAATGTACTTGATGTCGTTGGTAATGAACATGTTTTGTTTCCTCTTTCCTCAAATTACTGTATTTGTATTATAAACCATAATTTATATTTTACTGTGACTTTATCACAGAAAATCCCAAAGCGGACGCATAGAATACCATTATAAAATATCTTGCCATAAAAGGAGGCTGTCCGGCCAAAGCAGGACAGGAAGCGGTATGAAATTATATGATCTGATCGTCATTGGCGGCGGTCCCGGCGGTTATCTGGCCGCAGAGCGGGCTGCCCATGCAGGACTTTCCACCCTGCTCTTCGAAAAGCGGGCTCTGGGCGGCGTGTGTCTGAATGAAGGCTGCATTCCGTCTAAAGCGCTGCTGAACTCCGCGAAATACTATACCCATGCCAAGCATGCGGCAGCCTATGGCGTCAGCTGCGCCGGAGTCACCATCGACCAGGCTGCGGTCGTCGCCCGGAAAGCAAGGGTAGTCAAGACTTTGGTATCCGGTGTGCGGGGCAAGCTGAAAGCGGCAGGCGTGACCGTGGTGCAGCAGCAGGCGCAGATCGCAGGCAAGGCCGGTGAGGCATTCCTGGTCACCGCCGATGGTGTCACCTATCAGGGCAAGCGTTTGCTGATCGCTACGGGCTCCTCCCCGGCAGTGCCGCCCATTCCCGGTGTGAAAGAAAATCTGGGCAGCTTTGTGCTGACCAACCGGGAGATCCTGGATCTGCAGCAGATCCCGGAGAAGCTCACCGTCATTGGCGGCGGTGTCATCGGCCTGGAAATGGCGGCCTATTACGCTGCCGTAGGATCGCAGGTCACGGTGGTGGAAATGCTGGATCACATCGCAGGCGCCACGGACCGGCAGATCGCGGCTATGCTGCAAAAGGAGTTGGAAGCCCAGGGGATCACTTTCCTGTTGGGCCACCGCTGCCTGCGCGTAACTCCCGGTACCGTAACGGCTCAGACTCCCGATGGAAAAGAAGTGTTGCTGGCAGCGGATAAGGTGCTGCTGTCCATCGGGCGGCGTGCAAATTGCCAGGGCATCGGCCTGGAGACCATCGGTGTGGACTTTACGCCCGCCGGGATCCGGACCGACAGCCAGGGAAAGACCAATGTGGCGGATGTATACGCAGTGGGCGATGTGAACGGCCACCATATGCTGGCCCATACTGCCTACCGGGAGGCCGAGGTAGCCGTCAATACCATGCTTGGCAAACCCGATGCCATGCGCTACCACGCCAATCCTTCCGTGATCTACACCCAGCCGGAGATCGCCGGCGTGGGAAAAACGGAGGAAGAATGTAAAGAAAAGGGTATCGATTATGAGGTGCGCAGCCTTTCTATGCGCTACTCCGGCCGCTTCGTGGCAGAAAATGAAGGCGCAGACGGCATCTGTAAGATTTTAGTAGATAAAAAGCGCCGCACCGTATTGGGCGTGCATCTTTTGGGTGCGTACGCCGGTGAGATCATTTGGGGCGAGGCGGAGATGCTGGAGATGCCGCTGCGGGTAACCGATGCCCGGCAGATCATCTTCCCCCATCCCACCGTCAGCGAGATCATCCGGGAAGTACTCTGGGAATTCCGGGATTAAGAAAGCTTTTCCAGCCTCTTCGCATCCAGAATATCGATACTGCCCCGGGTCAGCCGTACCACGCCTTCACTTTGGAAATAGCGAAGCATCCGGGTGACTACCTCCCGGGCCGTGCCCAGATGGTTGGCGATCTTTTCGTGGGTGATGCGCAGGGAATCGGTATTTTCCAACCGGCATTCCTCCAAAAGGAAGGCAGCCAGCCGCTTGTCAAAGCTTTTCCACATGATCTGCTCCATAAGCCACATCAGGTCGGAAAAATGGCTGGTGATCAGATCGTGGGAATAGTTGGAGACGACTAGGGATTCATCCATCAGATTTTTGTAGAGGCATGCCGGAATGATCCAGATGTCGCTGTCCTTTTCCGCTTCGATGAACACGTCAAACATCATGTTGGGCATGACGCAGGAGGCGGAAAACAGGCAGATATCCATCTCAAAAAACCGGCTGATGGTGATCTCCCGGCCTTCCTCCGAGAGCATGTAGGCTCGCAGCTGACCGCTGCGCACCAGAAGCATGCCCATACAGTCCGGACTGCCGTCATGGAGCACCGTGCCCTTCTTGACGGTCTGAAGATCCGAAACGGAACGGATCCGTTCCTGCTGCTCCCGGGTCAGTTTGTCCCATATGGGAAAATACTGCGAAATATCCATGCCGATCCCTCCTTGACCTATTCAGTATAATCAAAATCTTGCTATAAGTCAATCGCAACCGGGTGTAAACCCATCGACTTTCCTGCCCATAATTCAAATTCAAATGGCCTGCACGATAAATTCCAATTTTCGATCCACACACAGGAGGTTTTATGCAATATCTGATCTCGTTTTTAGAAGGTATCATTACCTTTATTTCCCCGTGTCTGCTTCCTATGCTTCCGATTTATCTGTCCTATTTTGCCGGCAGTGAGCATAAGAGCACCCGAAAGACGCTGCTTTCCGCATTGGGCTTTGTGGCCGGATTTACTCTGGTATTTACGGCCATGGGCGCCCTGGCGGGAACCTTGGGCAGTTTTTTAAAGCAGTACCAGACAGCCGTGAACATTGTTTCCGGCCTGATCGTCGTCGTTTTCGGCCTGAATTTTCTGGGCGTTTTCAAGCTGGAATTGTTCCGGGGCGGCAGCGGCAGAAAGCATACCGGAAATATGGGCTTTTTCTCCGCACTGGTGTTCGGCATCGTGTTTTCCCTGGGCTGGACGCCCTGCGTGGGTGCTTTTCTGGGCTCCGCGCTGATGCTGGCATCTCAGCAAGGCCATGTGCTGGAAGGCACGCTGATGCTGTTGGTCTATTCTTTGGGCCTGGGTGTTCCCTTCCTGCTCAGTGCGGTGCTGATCGATTATCTCAAATCCGCATTCAACTGGATCAAACGTCATTACCGGATCATCAACATTCTCAGCGGCAGCTTTTTGATCCTGGTGGGCATTCTGATGGCCACCGGCACGCTGGGCCGCCTGCTGAATCTGCTGAGTTAAACAGGAGGCTCTTATGGATCAGAAAAAAATAACGCTCATCGTTTTGGCAGCGGTCTTTGCGCTGCTTCTGGTCGGCGCAGGCGTGCTGTATAGCCGTCTGGGGGAGCAATGGGCCCCGGATCCTCTGCTGGTGCAGACTCCCACTACCCAGCCAACCCCGTCCACTACACCCACTACAGCCCCTGCCGGGGATACAGCACCCTCTGCCCAACCGACACAAGCTGTGCCGGATGCCCCGGATTTTACCGTGTATGATGCCGAAGGAAACGCAGTTAAGCTTTCAGACTACTTCGGAAAACCCATCGTTCTGAATTTCTGGGCCAGCTGGTGCGGCCCGTGCCAGTCGGAAATGCCGGATTTCCAGGAAAAATATGAGGAGCTGGGTGACGATATCCAGTTTCTCATGGTCAATATGACCACCGGCAGAGAAACCCTGGAAAGCGCCAAAGCCTTTATTTCAGACAAGGGGTATACCTTCCCTGTGCTATACGATACTGCCGGCGAGGCGGCCTATACCTATGGTGTGTACTATCTGCCCACCACCTATTTCATCAATGAGCAGGGCAAAGCTGTGGCCATGGCTACCAGTGCCCTCACTGCCCAGATGCTCCAGCAGGGCATCGACATGATCACGGAGGCGACCGATGGCGAAACAGTGTCAAAGTGAGCGTACCGTCCAGCGCCACAGCGCGCTGGAAACCAGTTTGCTGCATCTGATGCGCAGCAAGACCTTTCCGGAAATCTCCGTAAAGGATATTTGCCAGGAGGCCGCTATCCCCCGCCGGACCTTTTACCACTACTTTACCGGTAAGGAGGATCTTCTGGAGGCTATGATCAGCGACCTGCTGCTGGAGTGTGACCTGGAGGTCATGCCGGAGTTTTCCCGGGGAACTGAGGAGATCCGGTGCAGCTTGATCCGGTTTTACCACTTTTGGGGAGGCGCACACCGGGAGACGCTGGAGCTGCTGCTGCGCAGCAACCAAGCCGGTAGTATTCTCCGTCACGCGGTCAGCTGGGCAAGGAAAGAGTATTTCCGCTTGACCGGAAACCGGGATACCCAAACTGCGCAGCGGGAAAAGACCGCGATAGCCAGCGTGGCAGGGGTGTTTTCCCTGTTGTTTTACTGGATCCAGTCCGGTTGCCGGGAAACCCCGGAGGAAATGGCAGAAGGGACGACCCTATTTTTGACGGAGCCCTTCTGCAAAAAGTAACGCATGTTCAAAGTTTAGGTTGTTACGCTGTTTTATTTCCGTGATGTGTAAGGGAGGGTCTTGACCCTCCCTTGTATCGTCTTCCTCGGTACCCAGTAGGGCGCGGCATCCCTGATGCACCGCCCTCCGCACCTAAGGGTACTCGGAAACGGAATCGGCTTCTTGCCGCAAAAGAGGCTTCTTTGAGTTATGATACTTTCAGGACGGCGAGAAAGTATCCAAAGAGCCGCCGGGGACCTTCCGTATGGTCCCCGGACTCCCCTTTGGAATCCTCTCTGGTCATTTTGCGAGGGATTCTTGTAGGATCATAATAAAAAATCTTATTAAAAGCTGTTGGAGCATACATCTGCCGCACTCCGTAGGGGCGATCATGGATCGCCCGCACCCCCGTCCCTTGCAAATATCCCTACGGCGTTATGCGGAAACTGCTCGATAAATACCAATTTGAGATCCTGCAGCGGTTGGTTTTCCCAGTTGTTTCCTTTCTTTAGGTCTGTCTCGTGATTTTGCACGATACGGGCCTGGTTCTTTTTTGACAAAATGGCACACATTTGCAAATGTGCGCATTGCTTATATACCCATAAAATCGCTATAATAGAAACGATTACGAAAAGAAATAGGAGGGTTCTCCATGGCAAAACCTTACAAATCCGAAAAAAAAGCCTATAAAAAGGCAAAGCGGAAAATGCTGCAGCCCTGGAAGTTCATTTCGATCTTCACTGCGGTATTTACCGTTATTTTCATCATTGCCAATATCGTCCTTGGCATGTTCGACAATACCATCGTCGCCCTGATCGGCGGCAGCTTCTGGGAGCTCCAGAACGAGGATGCCAACGCCCAGTATTTTACCTCTGATTTTGCTTCCGACGAGGAAATGTACGCCGCAGGCGACCTGCTTTGCTACCAGGTAGAGGCCGAAGGTGCCGCACTGCTGGTCAACAATGGTGCGCTGCCTCTGGCGGCGGGCGCTAAGGTCACCACCCTGTCCTCCAGCTCCGTGGAGCTGGTCTACGGCGGTACCGGCTCCGGCAACGTAGATGCTTCCGAAGCCGACGATCTGAAGGCTGCCTTGGAAAAGTCCGGCTTTACGGTCAACCCCACCATGTGGGAGTTCTACAAGAATGCGGGCTACAGCCGTAAGGCGTCTGCCGGTGAGAGCGCGGTCCTGGCCGGACAGGCTACCATCGCTGAGGTCCCCATGAATGTGTATCCCCAGGATGTGAAGGATTCTGTTGCCCAGTATGGCGACGCTGCCATCATCACCTTCTCCCGTGTGGGCGGCGAAGGCTACGACCTGGAATTCCAGACCATGAACTATCTGGCGCTGAGCCAGGAGGAGAAGGATCTGCTGACCTGGGCTGCCGAGCAGAAGGCTGCCGGCAATCTGAAGAGCATTATCGTGCTGATCAATACCTCCAATGCCCTGCAGGTAGACTTCCTGAAAGACTACGATATTGACGCTGTGCTGTGGATCGGCGGCGTGGGTATCGCCGGCACCAATGCGGTCACCGACATCCTGGCAGGTAAGGTCAATCCCTCCGGCAGTCTGGTGGATACTTACTGCTATGATAACTATTCCTCCGCTGCCATGCAGAACTTCATCGCCACCAAGTATACCGGCGATCTGAGCAAGGTTCCCAGCAACGCCCAGAGCTACATGATCTATCAGGAAGGTATCTACGTAGGCTATAAGTACTATGAGACCCGCTACGAAGATGTGGTCATGGGCACCGGCAATGCAGGTGACTTCGTCTACAGTGACGATGTAGCCTTCCCCTTTGGCTTCGGCCTGAGCTACACCACCTTCGACTACAGCGGCATGAACGTCAAGTATGACGCTGCTGCCGACCAGTATGTGGTTACCGTGAAGGTCACCAACACCGGCGATATGGCCGGCAAGGAGACTGTGCAGGTCTATGCCCAGTCCCCCTATACGGATTACGATAAGGAAAATCTGGTGGAAAAGGCTGCTGTGCAGCTGTGCGGCTTCGGCAAGACTGCTGTTCTGGAGCCCGGCGCTTCCGAGACTGTCACCATCCTGGTGGACAAGCGGGATCTGGCTTCTTATGACACCTACGGCGCAGGCACCTACATCCTGGATGCAGGCGATTACTATCTGACTGTTGCAACCGACTCCCACAATGCTGTCAATAACGTGCTGGCTGCCAAGGGCTACTCTACTGCCGACGGCATGGACGGCGAGGGTAATGCCCAGCTGACCTACAAGTGGACGGAGAAGGAACTGGATACCACCACTTATGCAACCTCCCTCAACGGCACTCCCATCACCAACCAGCTCAGCAGCGCCGACATCAACCTGTATGAAGGCGTGGAAGAGTCTATCACCTACCTGAGCCGCTCCGACTGGGAGGGCACCTGGCCCACCGAGCAGCTGAAGCTGGCGCTGACTGAGATGCTGATCGCGGATCTGCAGGATGTGCAGTACGATCCTGCTGACTATGCGTCCGTTCCGATGCCCACTCTGGGTGCTGACAACGGTATCAAGCTGTACGATATGATCGGCAAGGACTATGACGATCCTGCCTGGGAAAAGCTGCTGGATCAGCTGACCTTTGATGAGATGGTCTCTGCCATCGGCGACTCCTTCCACTGGAGAATGCCCATCGAGTCTGTCAATGCCCCCGGCTCCCGTGACGAAAATGGTCCCCAGGGCCTGACTGCTGCCATCTTCGGCGCCGGCCTGGGCGACATCGATCCGACCGCCTTCACTTCTGAGGACGTGATGGCCGCTACCTTCAACACCGAGCTCATTTACGACGTGGGCAACATGATCGGCAACAACTGCCTGGCTGCGGATGTTGTTTGTCTGTACGGCCCCGGCTCCAACACGCACCGTACGCCCTATGGCGGCCGTAACTTCGAGTATTATTCTGAGGACGGCTTCCTGGCCGGTGAGATGTGCGGCGCAGAGGTCAAGGGCCTGCAGGACAAGGGCGTAGATGTGGTCATCAAGCACTTCGCTCTGAACGACTGTGAGCAGGACCGTCTGGGTCAGGCGGCATGGGTCGGTGAGCAGGCCGCCCGTGAGATCTACCTGAAGGCATTCCAGAAGGCTCTGGAGGAGTGCGGCGGCAACGGCGTTATGACCGCCTATACCCGCTGGGGTGCTACCTGGTCCGGCAGCCATAAGGGCCTGATGAGCGGCATTATGCGCGGCGAATGGGGCAATATGACCATGTCCATCACCGACAACGTGCTGGTCAATTACTGCAACGGCGTGGATGCTATGATGGCCGGCGGCGTCACTACCTTCGATGCTATGCTGCCCTATATCACCAACCAGCTGCCTCAGTTTGAAAATGATCCTGTGGTGGTCACCGCAATGCGTGAGGCTATGCACCACAACCTGTACACCCTGGCCAATTCTTCCGCAATGAACGGCGTTGGCAAGGATACCGTGGTCAAGAAAATCACCCCCAGCCTGCTAAGCACCGTAGCCACCCTGGCCTGGGTCTTTGGCATTGTCTGCGTGGGCGCTGTGGCTTTGTGGGTCCTGGGCGGCATCAAGCTGCGCAAGTCCGAGCCTTATAAGGCTTATAAGGAAGCCAAGGCTGAATACAAGGCATCCAAGAAAAAATAAATGACACCCTATCCCTGCCCGGTGCAGCCGCATCGGGCAGGGAGCGTCCATACGGCACGGGCTTTTTGTGCCGGATTCTACCTCCCGGAGGCTTCTATGCGAAACGAGCAACTTATCAATGAGAATTGGCTGTTCCGTTATCACGACGGCACACAAACGCCCGTAAACATCCCCCATACCTGGAATGCCCAGGACGGCCAGGACGGCGGAAACGACTACTGGCGGGGAACGTGTACCTATGAAAAGTCCTTCCCTATGCCCGAGCACGGCGAGGATCAGCGGATATACCTGGAATTTGCCGGCGTGAATGCCTCTGCGAAGATCCTTCTGAACGGAAAGGTCGTCATGACCCATGACGGCGGCTATTCCACCTTCCGCTGCGATATCACCGATGTTCTGCAGCCGGAAAACAAGCTGGTGGCGGAAGTGGACAACTCCGTCAATGACCGGGTCTACCCCCAGAAGGCAGATTTTACCTTCTACGGTGGTATTTACCGGAATGTAAAGCTCATCACCGTGAACCGCCATCATTTTGATATGGACTATTTTGGAGGCACCGGTCTGGCTGTGACGCCCACCGTAGAGGGTACGTCTGCGAACGTAAGCGTGCAGACCTGGCATAATGCGCAAGCCGGACAGGTGGAAGTGAAGCTGCTGGATGCGGAAGGCACTGTGGTGGCCTCCGGTACCGGAGAAAGCTTTGTCATCGAACATGTCCACCTGTGGGATGGCGTGGAAGATCCTTACCTGTACACCTGTCAGGCAACCCTGCTGGTGGATGGCGTACCTACAGATACAGTCTCCTGCCGTTTCGGCTGCCGCTTCTTCCACATGGATCCCAAGGAGGGCTTTTTTCTCAACGGCCGCAGCTATCCGCTGCACGGTGTCAGCCGCCATCAGGACCGCAAGGGCCTGGGCAACGCGCTGCTGAAGGAGCACCATGATGAAGATATGGCATTGATCCGCGAGATCGGTGCCAATACGGTCCGGCTGGCCCACTATCAGCACGATCAGTATTTCTACGATCTGTGCGATGAAGCGGGTATGGTGGTGTGGGCGGAGATCCCCTATATCTCCGAGCATATGCCCAATGGCCGGGAAAACACCGTCAGCCAGATGAAAGAGCTGATCGTGCAAAACTACAACCATCCGTGCATCTGTGTGTGGGGTGTGTCCAACGAGATCACTATCTCCACCAAGGATAAGAAGGACATGCTGGATAACCACCGGATGCTGAATGATCTGATCCATGAGATGGATCCGACCCGTCCTACGGTGCTGGCCTGCTACGCGGTATGCGGACCTTTCAATAAGGTGGCCCATATCACCGACTTGGTCAGCTGGAATCTGTATCTGGGCTGGTATGTGCCTGGACTGTTCCTAAATAACCTGTGGATCGATTTCTTCCATTGGAAATATCCCAACCGCTGCCTGGGCTTCTCGGAATACGGCTGCGAGGGCATGCCCAATCTGCATTCCAATCACCCCCACCGGGGCGACCATACCGAGGAATACCAGGCAAAGTACCATGAGTATCTGCTCAAATGCTTCGAAAAGCGTCCCTTTATGTGGGCAAACCATGTGTGGAATATGTTCGACTTTGCCGCAGATGCCCGCGACCAGGGCGGCGAACCCGGCATGAACCATAAGGGACTGGTCACCTTCGACCGGAAGCTGAAAAAGGATAGCTTCTATCTTTACAAAGCTTGGTGGAGCAAGGAAGCCTTTGTGCATATCTCCGGCAAGCGCTTCCAGCACCGTCCGGAAAAGTATACCACCATTAAGGTCTACTCCAATTGCGACACCGTTTCCCTCTATGTGGATGGCGAGCTGAAGCAGCGGCAGGTAGGCGGCAAGATCTTCCGGTTCCGCATCCCCCTCAATGCCCAGACCCATGTCAGGGTAGTGGCGGGTGAACAGGAAGACCAGGCGGTATTTCACTTTACCCCCAATCCTATCAGCTCCTATAAGCTGAATAAGAAAAAAGCCGGTGGCGGCAACTGGACCTAAGTCCTCACAATACAAGCATAAATCCCGCAAGAGGAGCGATATCATATGAGCGAACCTAATAACTCCCTAAACCGGGCAAAGTTCTATCAGCTTGCCCTGTTCCCTATGAACAATGGTGCCACCAATGTCTATTTCGTGCTGATCCTCAGCTATATTGCTACCTTTGGCAATAAGGTGCTGGGTATCGCCATGGTGTTTGCTTCCTTCATGGTCACCGGTATGCGTGTCTTTGATGCTATTACCGACCCCATCATCGGTGCCATCATGGACAAGACAGATGGTAAATTCGGTAAATTCCGGCCCTTTATGGTGCTGGGCAATCTGGTCATGGCGGTGTCCGTCGTTGCCCTGTACATCCTGACCCCGCTGGTACCGGCCAACATGATGTGGCTGCGCTATACGCTGTTTATTCTCCTGTATGCGGTTTGGGTGCTGGGCTATACCTTCCAGACCTCTGTCACCCGTTCGGCCCAGCCGGTTCTGACCAGCGATCCCAAGCAGCGGCCCTTGTTTACTGTGTTTAATACCATCGGCAGCCTGGCCGGTATGGGTGCCATGCAGTTCCTTGGCCCCATCATTGCGGGCGATAACATCGCCGGTGACTATAACGCTACCTGGTTTGCCATTATGACCCCCATTGGTATCGTTGTCTCTGTTCTGCTGACGGTGTTGGCGATCATCGGTATCTGGGAAAAGGACCAGACCAAGTATTTTGGCCTTGGCGGCAAGCAGGAGCAGGTGAAGGTCAAGGATTATGTGACCATTATTAAGCACAATAAGCCCCTTCAGCGGCTCATGGTCGCCGGCGGCGGCTGCAAGCTGGCCCTGTCTATTGCTACCAATGTGACTGTTCTGTGTATGCTCTATGGCTGCATGACCCAGTTTGGCACCACGGTCAATGAAGCCGGAGAGATCATCAGCCAGAACCGCTACGACAGCCTGTATCTGATCATGATGGTCATGGGCTATGTGTTCTCCGCCCCCTTCTTCCTGCTCACGGTACGTACCTCCCAGAAGTACGGCCAGAAGAAGTCTCTGATGACCTATGTAGCTGTGGCCTTCCTGTGCTACATCGGCGTGCTGGTCATGCTGCTTCTGTGGCAGCAGGGTAACCCGGCCTGGAATCTGAATATCTTTGAGGGCGAACTCTTTGGTTCCGATTTCAAGATCACCATCAATCTGTATACGGTCCTGTTCGTGCTGTTCTTCGGCGTGGGCTACGGTGCTTATTACGCGACCGCCGACATGCCCATCCCCATGGTGGCCGACTGTGCCGACTATGAGACCTACCGCTCCGGCAAGTTCATCCCCGGTATTATGGGAACCCTGTTCAGTCTGGTGGATAAGCTGGTCTCCAGCCTCTCTGCTACGGTGGTATCCGTTGCCTTGCTGTTTATCGGCGTAAATGATTTGCCTACCAAAGCGACCCCCTATGTGGAGGGTATGAATTGGGTGGTCATTTCCCTGTTCTGCATCGTTCCCATGTGTGCCTGGGCGCTGACCCTGTGGGCCATGCGGGGCTATGAGCTGGACGGCAAGCGCGTCAAGACCATCAACGCAGTCAACGCCGCCAGAAAGGCTGCCATCGCAAAGGGAATGACCATGGAAGAAGCCATGCAGACCATTACCGATGAAACGGTCGAAGCCTGATAAAAGCATAAAAAGGTGCTGTCTCAAAATGATTTGAAAGAATCATATGAGGTAGCACCTTTTTCTTTTGTTTTGCAACAACGAAGTTGTGGAAAAAGTATCTCAAAATTCGAAAAACAGCGCACTAAATCTGAGGGGCATTTCTGCCTC
>JAZUQE010000198.1:0-2927 GCA_045605575.1 Faecousia sp.
GTGACCACCATGTAACGGCCGGAGGAAGGAGCGCCTGCGCCGGTCAGAGGACCAGTGATGTAGACCAGCTTGTTGTCAGGACCCAGGGGATCTGCGGTTGCACAGCCTTCGTCATAGACGATCTTGGTGCCCAGACCACGGCCGCCGATGAACTTCTTAGCCAGATCGGTGTCCAGCTTTTCAACGGTGATGGTACCGGTGGTCAGGTTAATGCGGGCGATTTTTTCGTAGTATGCGTATGCCATTGCAGTTACCTCCAAATAATTATGTTTTTCGATAAATTGACTTTACCATCTTATTGGATACTTTAATTATATAGAAAAAAAGAATAATCGCAACCACCGGGATATATTTATGTGTGAAACTGTATGAAAACACATCAATTCACATGAAACTTTTGATGCACTATGATGGCGAATGTGTGAAAATAGCTGGAAGAATGCGAAATAATACAATTTGGTCTTGTGCAATTTGTTTGAAAGAGGTATAATTAAAAAACAGTAAATGTCAAAAGAGCGCAACAGGAGGGGAACGCTGTGGCACAGAACAAATCCCTGTCAACACAGGAAGTGGCGGACATTCTTCATGTCAGCAAATCCACCATCTACGATCTGATCCGCAAGGGCGAGATCCATTCCTATAAGATCGGCAGAAAGGTGCGCTTTACCCAGGACGATGTGGATGCCTACATTGCCCGGTCCCGGCATGAGCATTCCACCCGCCCCGTGAAAAATATCGATACCCACTCCACCTTGCTGACCCCGGAAAAGGACGAAGCCCCGGAGCTGATCATCTCCGGGCAGGATGTGGTGCTGGATATTCTGGCAAATTACCTCCAGCTGGCAGGTGTCAACGCCGCCCGTACCTACTTAAGCAGCTTTGAAGGGCTGCTGTCGCTGTACCAGGACAATGTTCATATTGTGGCCTGCCACCTGTTTGACGGCTACGACTACAATACCTCCTTCGTCCGCAGCCTGATGCCCGGCGTTCCGGCGGTGCTGGTGAATGTGAGCTACCGCACCCAGGGCTTCTATGTGCAGAAGGGAAACCCCAAGAACATTAAAGGCTGGTCGGACTTAAGCCGTGAGGATATTACGGTGCTGAACCGCCGGGTTGGCTCCTCCTCCCGGATTTTGATGGACACCCAGCTGAAGCGGTTGGGTATTCCTGCCGCGAAAGTCAGGGGCTACGACAAGATCATGAAATCCCACCTGACCATGGCGGCTGCCATCGCCGCTGGAGAGGCAGATCTCGCCATCGGCACGGAGCGGATCTCCCGCCAGATCGACAATCTGGACTTTATCCCATTGCTGGAAGAGCGGTTCGATTTTGTGATCAAGAAAGAAATGATGGGAACGGATGCGGTGAAAAAGCTGCTGCAGGTGCTGAAGGATCCCGCATTCCGTAAGGAAATTGCCAATTTCTCGGGCAATGATTACCGCGACCTGGGCAAGGTCATTACGGAGGTCTAAAATGTTACATGTGAAAACGCCGGAAGAAGTTCTGGCTCTGATAGAAAGTGAATTTGAAACCATTGCGGCTGCGGAGCCGGTTTCTCTTGGCGATGCCATGGGCCGCGTGCTTTCAGAAGATATTGCCGCCACGGAATATGTTCCCGACTTTGACCGCTCCACCGTAGACGGCTACGCTGTCCGGGCAAGGGATACCTTCGGCTGTACCGATGCCATTCCCGCTATTTTGCCCCTTCAGGGCGAAGTGTTTATGGGCGAGGGCGCGGAATTTGAACTTAATCCCGAAGAATGCGTGGCAGTTCCCACCGGCGGTGCCGTGCCCAAAGGTGCTGACAGTGTGGTAATGGTGGAATACACCGAGGATTATGGCGACGGCACCATTGGCATTTCCAAATCCGCTGCGCCGGGGCAGAACATGATCTTCCGGGGTGACGATGTATTTCCCGGTAAAGTAATTCTGAACAAAGGCAGAGTGCTGTCCTCTCAGGATATCGGTGCCCTGGCGGCCATCGGCCGGGTGCAGGTGCCGGTTCGCAAAAAGCTGACCGTTGGCGTCATCTCCACCGGCGACGAGCTGGTCCCCCCCGAGGCTGCCCCCGGTCCCGGACAGGTGCGGGATGTAAACAGCCCCATGCTGGAAGCCATGCTCGGTGCATTTGGTGTGAACGTCATCAATTACGGCATTGTCATTGACAATGAAGCGCTTCTTTCCGAGAAGGTAACCAAAGCCGCTGCCGAATGTGACGCAGTTCTGCTTTCCGGCGGCAGCAGTGTGGGTGTCAAGGATGCCGCCTGCCGGATCATCGAATCCATGGGCAGTCTCCTGCTCCACGGTATCGCCATCAAGCCCGGCAAGCCCACCATTCTGGGCAAGGCAGGCTGCAAGCCCCTGGTTGGTCTGCCCGGCCATCCCGTGGCGGCTTACTTTATTACGAAGCTCTTTGTTCTCCCGCTGCTGTCCCGGCTCATGGGCAGAAAGCAGGAGCTCTATACGACCACCACGAAAGTGACCGAGAGCATCGGTGCCAACCACGGACGCGCCCAGTACCAGTGTTGCCGCCTTGAGCGCCGGGACGGCGAGCTGTACGCCTACCCCATCCGGGGTAAGTCCGGTCTGATCACCACTCTGGCCGGTGCCGACGGCTATTTCTGCATCCACCGGGACTGTGAGGGTCTGCCCAAATTTGCTGAAATTCAAGTAACTGTATCTCAAGGAGATTGACATATTATGGGATTTGAATATTTGACCAACATTCCTCTTGCCAAGGCAAGACCGGATTACTTAGCACTGCTGCAAAGCCATGGCTTTGATGCAAAAACCGAGACCATTCCCGTGTGGGATGCCTGCGGCCGTGTCACGGCCCACGCGGTCTATGCCCATATTTGCGCGCCACACTATGCGGCCAGCGCCATGGACGGTGTGGCAGTCAATGCCAAGGACACCTTTGGTGCCAC
>JAZUQE010000199.1:0-12705 GCA_045605575.1 Faecousia sp.
ACTCCCCAGACGGCCAAAGGGGAAAACGGATCGGATCTACATTATCGAAAACAGCCGCCGTTTTCCCCTTTGGAATCCCCCTAGCCATTTTGCGTGGGATTTTTACCGTTGGGGCATACATCTTCCCGCAGCCCTCCGTCCCTTGCAAATATCCCTACAGCATCCACGAGTGGACTCCTCAATAAATACCCATTTATTCAGCTGTTTTGCGAACGCGGGCGCAGAGGGTATATACAATCAGGTACAAACCGATCAGAACCAGATCTACGATGGCGATGACGCGGAAAACGGGGCTGTAGCTGCCGAGTTTGTCGAACAGCAGATTACTCAGTGGCTGAGAGAAGGCGTTGGAGAGAGAAGCGATCCCCAGGAAAATGCCGGTCAGACCGGTGCTGGCCCGGTAGCCAAACAAGGGCATGACCAGAAGCGGCACCATCAGCGCAGTCATGCAGCTGCCTGCTGCCAGGCACAGTACACCTGCCACGGAGCATAGGGGAGAGGATATGTCCGCTATTAAGAAATGACCCAGGAGTGCAAAGCCCATACAGACGATTGCCACGGCACGTGCACCGATCCTGTCACACAGTTCGCCGCCCAGCAGCTTAAAAAAGGCCAGTGACAGCATGAGCACGCTTTGATACACGGCGGCATCCGTGGGACTGTAGCCATGATCCTGAAAGTGGGGGATGGTTACGGTGGTCGCCATGGTAAGGCATACGCAGCTGCCCAGCGTGCATAGTGCCATCAAGTAGAAAGCAGGCTGCCGAAGCCACTGGGCCATGGTAAGACCCTCCCACTGGCTGTGTTCCCTGGGAGCTTTTTTGGCTGCTGTGAGCGCCTGAGCATCTCCGTAGGGTTTCAGTCCCAGGGTTTCCGGCTTGTCGTGAAGAAGAAAATATAGGCCTGCGACACATGCCAGGAGCAGAGCGATCACCAGAAACGCCATTTGCCAGCTGTATGTTTCAATGATCCCGGTCAATAGGATCGTCAGCAGGCTGCCTCCCAATCCGCTGGACATGGATACGGCACCAATCAGCAGTCCCCGGTGCTTATGGAACCAGTTTTGGATGATCCTTACGGCACCCGCAGTAAAGCAAACGCCGTAGCCCAGGCCGAGCATAAAGCGGCCAACGCCGATCATTACCGTATTCTGAGCCAGACTGTTGACCAGCATTCCGGCTGCAGAGAGGAACAATGAAACCATGCAGGATTTTTTATAACCAAACCGGCTGAACAGATAACCGGTGGACAGGTTGCCAAAAAAGCTTGCGATGTACAGTGAGGTTCCTGCCAGGGCGTAGCTTCCCCGGCTGATATCCAACGTCTGGGTCATGGGGAGCAAAAATACGCTGAGACTGTTGAGAAGCCCGCCGTAGATGGTGATCTCTAAAAAGACGATCAGAAAGATGACCCAGTAGTAGTGCCTGCGAAGCCAGAGTTTCATAGCGATCCTTCTTTGCAAGAGAGCGCGTTGCAAATCGTGTTATGCAACGCGCCCATGATATTTTTTGGATTATCTCTGCTGCTGCAGGGTGTAGTGGACGTCCCAGGCCTTTTCTTCGTCGGTGTACTTGCGCAGGGTATTGATGACCTCGCCGTTGTTCCACTTGCGGTCGGTGTAGTCCTCGCCGATGCCCATAACGGTCACGTTGACCTGGCGGCGGCGTGCACGGACATGATCCCAGTCGACAAAGTAAACATGGGCAAATTCGCCGCCGTCCAGCTCGCCGTCCTTAATGGTCATCACTTCACTTCTGCCGAAGAACACGCTGCGCAGGTGGCCGTCGGTGTTCATGGAAGTGAAGTCACCGGGCTCGTTCACATAGCGGCCGAACTGTGCATGAATGGGGCCGGGATGACGGTAGTCGCCCTCGTCAACATAGTCGGGGATCATCTTACGCATGATGTCCAGCAGATCGTGCTGCAGGTATTCCAGGTCGAAGGAGTCGATGTCGTGGCTGCACTCCTGGATCATGACGGAGCAGGTGGTGTGGTGGGAAGAGATAGCCACGGTGCCGTTCTTGACGCCGGAAGCCTTCACGATCTCGATGATCTCCTTAGAGATGTCGTGGAAAGTGGGGATCCAGCCCCGGGACTGCAGCTCCAGTTCCTTCTGATAAAACTTGAATTCCATAGTTTGTTCCTCCATGTATGTATTATTTTTGATAAACTGACTTAATTGTGGCGTGCGTCCCAGGCTTTGCGGACGGCGGCGATCATTTCGTCCACCATGGCAGCCCGGTCGGGAGCCTTGGCAATGCCGGAAGAGGAGCCTGTGGCATCCGCACCGGCGATGATGGTGTTGTATACATCCTGGCCGTTTGCAATACCTGCGGCAGTCAGCACCAGAATATCCGGGTTCACGTCTTTGACGGATTTGGTGGCGGCCCGGACATATTCCTCGCCCACGCTGACACCTGTGCCGATAAGCTCGCTGGGTTCGGCAACAATGATATCCGGCGCAAGACCGGCGATGCGGCTGGCATCGGCCATAGAGTCGGCGCAGGCGATGGTGACGAGACCCACTTCTTCAGCCCGGCGGATGGTCTCTTTTAAAGTTTCGAAGGAAAGGGGCTTTTCACAGTGATTCAGCATGACGCCCTCGGCACCGGCGGCTACCAAGGATTCCGGCAGCGTGTCTGCCAAGCCACGGCCGGGGTAGAGCGGATCCATGTGGGGGGCAAATACGTGGATGTGCTTCGTAGCTTGCGCAACGGTGCGGATATCCACTACCGGACAGGTGAAAAGAATGTCTACGCCGTATTTTTCGGAAGCGGCATCTGCCGCCATAGCAAGGGCCAGCACATCCTCACCGTACAAGTAAGACTTGGGACCGATCTCAAAGAAGGGGGGACGGATGGAATGGGCTTTCATGCGCAACGTCCTTTCTTTCGTAAAGTCAAAGAAAGTATAGCAGATTTTTTGCGATCCGTCAATAATTATTTACTATCCATTTTTGTTTCGTTAATTATATGCATATTTTCGAAAAGAAAATTGTGAAGTTTGCGAATTGAAAAAATTAAAGAAAAAGTGTATTCTGTATAATGAAAGAAACTAGTAATTACTTGGAGGAATTCACTATGATCTCTCAGGAAGCGCTTAGCGCGGCAAAAAACGCCTATGACATTGAAGCCCAGTGCATCGAAGCTATGAAGCAATTCTTTGATGAGGAAGCTTTTTCCAAAGCAGTGGAGCTGCTGAGTGCTGCACCCCGGATCGGTGCTGCGGGCAGCGGCCACAGCGGCATCATCTGCCAGCATTTTGCCCATCTTATGTGCTGTATCGAGCGGCCTGCCCGGTTTATTTCCCCTGCAGAGGCGGTGCACGGTGCGACCGGCTTTTTGCAGGCCGGTGACGTGATGGTCTTTGCATCCCGGGGTGGTAAGACCAAGGAACTGCTGCCTATCGTGGATATCTGCAAGGCCAAGGGAGTCAGCATCATTACCGTCACGGAAAACCTGGAGTCCCCTCTGGCCCAGGCTGCGGATGTGGTGCTAAAGCAGTACGTCAACCGGGAAACGGATAAGTGGAATGCCCAGGGCACCACTTCTACAACAGCTTTGTGTATGATCTTCCATGCTCTCCAGGCGGCGATGATCGAGTATACGGGCTACCAAGCCGAGCAGTTTGCCCTCATTCACCCCGGCGGAGCAGTAGGTGAACGGCTGAACAAAAAAGCACTGTAAGGATGTGAAGGGATTGGACAGCAAGCAGAAAATCGATGTGCGCAGGAAGAAGATCCTTGAGCTTCTGCGCAGCAGCGGACGGGTATCTGTGAACCGGCTCAGCCAGCTGCTGGGGGTCACCCAGGTGACGATCCGCAATGACCTGACCTGCCTGGAGCAGGAGGGCAGACTGATCCGAGTACAAGGCGGTGCTTCCTTGCCGCCGGAGCCGGTACTTACCATGCCGGAGGGGGGCAAGATCGCCAACGCGGCCCAAAAGCAGGCCATCGGCAAGGCGGTAGCGGCTATGATCCGGGATGGGGATACGCTTTTTATCAATTCCGGTACCACCAGTGAGTGCATTGCTGCGGCGCTCGGAGTGCGGAAGAATTTGAATATCGTTACCAATTCTCTGAAGGTCGCTACGGCATTGGGTGCTTTGCCATCCTTCCGGGTGCTGCTGGTAGGCGGCGAGATTAATGCCTGCTACAGCTTCACCCACGGCGGTGACGCCCAGGAGCAGCTGAGTAAATACCAAGCGGATTGGGCGATCTTGTCCGTGGATGGGATCAGTGCCAAGGGCGGTATCACCACCCACCATGCGGAGGAAGCGGTCATTGACCGCATGATGGTGGCATCTGCTAAACGCCGCATCATCGCCGCGGACAGCAGTAAGCTGGGCCGTGCGGGCTTCAGCCGGGTCTGTGAATGCGGCAAAGGTCTGAGTCTGATGACCAATGACGATGCGGACGGAGAGGTCGCACAGCTGCTGCGTCAGAGCGGTATGGAAGTCCTCTACGCTTGACAAAGGGAGGAGTCGCGTTGTATATTGGTGTTGACCTGGGTAGTACGAATATCAAGGCTGCTCTGTACGATGATAATATGGTGCTTCTGGACCGGCGCAGCGTGCCGGTGACCTATATACGGGATGGCGGCTTTGTGGAATTTGATGCCCAAAGCTATTGCGAAGCGCTCATAGACCTTTTGGCGGATGTGATCCGCAGCAGCGGCTGCAGGCAGGTTTCCCAGATCGCCTTTACGGGGCAGGCAGAGTCTCTGGTAGTGCTGGGGGACGATGGGAAACCGCTGATGAATGCCATCTCCTGGATGGACGAGCGCAGCGGTGAAGAATGCTCCCTGCTGGCGGGCCGTTTTGACGAAAAGACCTGCGAAGCTGTGACGGGGCAGCAGGCGGTGTTGCCCACCTGGCCGGCCACAAAGATCCTCTGGCTGCGGCAGCACAGACCGGAGATCTATGAAAACGCTGCCTGCTATATGCTGCTGAAGGATTACATCGTCTATTGCTTAACCGGCGAAAAACGGGCAGATATGTCCATTGCTACCTTCACGTTTTATTTTGATATTTACCGCAAGGTCTACTGGCAGGATATGCTGGAGGCCATCGGCATTTCGGAAAGTCAGTTGCCTGCGCTGTGCGAGCCCTGCACGGTGGCAGGGCAGACGCTGCCACAGATCCGGGAGCGGCTTGGTCTGACCCAGGCTGCGAAGATCAATGTGGGTACGCTGGATCACTTCGCCGGTATGATCGGCACGGGCAACACTGCCCCCGGGCAGATCACCCTGTCCACAGGTACAGTCATGGCCCTGGCGACCATGAGCGGCCCGGATACGCCCCAAAACTGCGGCATTGCCATGCACTACGGCTTCCTGCCGGATACCCATGTGATGCTGCCGGTGGCGGAAAGCGGCGGTGTGAGCCTGGAATGGTTCAAGCGCAGCTGCATGGCAGCGGATTTTGATGCCATGAATGCCGAGCTGGTCCGGCGGGGCAGCAGTGAAGTGCTGTTTTTGCCTTACCTGGTAGGTACCGGCGCACCGGAGTTCGATGCGGGGACCACCGGCGTATTCTGGGGTCTGCGGCAGGAGCATGATGCCATCGATATGGCAGGCGCGGTGATGGAGGGCGTGAGCTTCGTGCTGCGAAAAAACTGCGAGCATATTGCCTGCAACGGCGTGGCACTGCGCTCCATCGTGGCCACCGGCGGCGGCGCGAAAAGCCCGGTCTGGTGCCAGATGCAGGCAGATATCACAGGCCTTCCGGTGTCTGTACCGGAGGAGAAGGAGGCTGCCTGCCTGGGCGCTGCCATGATCGCCGCTGTAGGAGATGGACGATTTGCCGATTTCGGCGCTGCGGCAGAGCATTGCGTGCGTATGCAGCGCAGCTACACACCTGTGCCCAGTGACCATGTGGAGAAAAAATATCGCCGGTTCTGCACTCTTTACCGGGCAGCCCTGGCGATCCATGACATTACTTAAGGAGGAAACGAATTATGGCGATCCTTGCCCCCTCTATTCTCTCTTGCGATTATATGAACATGCAGCGGGACTTTACCGCCTGCAAGGAAAACGGCTGTAAGTGGCTTCATGTGGATATTATGGACGGCCATTTTGTGCCCAACCTGTCCTTTGGCTATTCCCTGGTGCAGGCCATGCGGCCCATCACCGACCTGGTGCTGGATGTACACCTGATGATCGACACCCCTATCAAGTACGCCGAGCAGTTCTGCAAGGCCGGTGCGGACTACCTGACCATCCACGTGGAGGCCGACACCCCGGAGAATATCCGCAAGACCCTGGAATTTATCCGCTCCCAGGGCGTGAAGCCCGGTATTGTGGTCAAGCCTAAGACTCCGGCAGAGGCGGTAGCGCCCTACCTGGAAATGGTGGATATGGTGCTGGTGATGACCGTGGAGCCCGGCTTCGGCGGCCAGAAATTTATGGCTGACATGATGCCCAAGCTCAAGCAGCTGCGTGCCATGCTGGATGAAGTCAATCCTGCCTGCCACCTGGAGGTGGATGGCGGCGTAGACCTGGTCACCGTAGAAACCTGTAAGGCCAACGGCGCGGATGTGCTGGTTGCCGGCTCTGCCTACTTCAAGGCAGCTGATAAGGCAGCTTTTGTCAAGCAGATCGAAGCATAATGTGAAATGAAAACCCCAGCCGGGGATTCCCGGGGCTGGGCTTTTTTGTGCTATTGTGCCGGAGATTCTCTGCTGTCTGTGTACTGACGATCAGTATCCATAAAAGACGGTCACATACCAACCGTCGGTGAGTGCTGTTAAGCCGTTGGGAACACCCTGATACTACGCTGTATTCTGCGGCTCGGGGGATGGATCGTATACCAGATCCACCCAGGCGTATACGCCATAATGGAAAGGGATTGTGCATCGGAATACACAGGCGTTTGCTGGGTGTTCATTGAACGTATTCCCGCAAATATACACATCGTGGATATTTACAGACGTGCTTTTAAAAATTCCGTTAGCTGTTGCTCCAAGGCAGTGGGAAAATTTGACTGATACTTGTCATAGGAAAGCAGGATACCGCTTTGCTGGGATTCTTCGCAGATAGCAGTGGCAAGCGACTGCATCTCAAGCTTCTTATCTGCAAAAAGCTCCGCAAGACGTTGCTTTGCAATACGGACTCGCCAATTCAAGAAAAACGGTGTGTTTATTGCAGCATATATTGATACTACAAGAATAATCAGAACGAGAATGATAATTGCCGTTCGAATTTTTGGTGATCGCACGAAGCTCACTCCTTTTGTTCGGTATTGTAGTGACGGTATGGGGCAGTGTGCATCGGATGCTTTACAAAGGTAATGATCAATTTTGCGGAAAATTCAACAAGTGCGGCGCAATCGTTAGACAGACAATGGCCATCCTTACCGCAAAAACGATGGCGCGGAAGAGAAATTGGGCTCACCGGGCGCTTGCTAAGCACCCGGTCGCCGTTATTTTTCGGGAATGATATTGGGAATGTCCGTCAACCAATGGATACCGTGTTTTGCTGCGTACGCGCTGGCGGCGCTGTTCTCGGAGGCAACAATGGTGATTTCATCTGGAAAAGCAAAGATGTTGCAATCTGGAAAGTTCACTACGCTGTCCGGGATTTGAATGTAGCGCAAGGCTGTGTGATAGCCGAAAGCAGAGTCAGCAATCGCTGTTGTGCTATCCGGCACGGTATACTGGGTGTCCCCACGGGCCTCGGGGTAGGCCAGCAAGGTGGAGCCGTCGGCACTGAATAAAACGCCTTCCACATCACAATAGTTTGGGTTACCTTCCTCGACCCATATGTTTTTCAGACTGTTTGCCCGGAAGAAAGGATTTGTGCCAATGGTGCAGACGCTTGCCGGGATCGTTATTTCCCGCAGGGCAGAGCAGCGGTAAAACGCGTTGCCGTCAATGGATTTCAAGGTTTCCGGAAGTACGATTTCCGCGCAGGTGGTATTCTCATAAAAGGCAAGCTCGCCAATACGGGTAACCGGACAGCCTTCTACATAGGCCGGGATCACAGCCTTACCGCATTCGCCTGTGATGATCGCTTCTCCGTCCGCGATCTCATACCAGACAGGCGCGTCATCCGTTTCGCCATGACAACCGCATAAGGCAAACAGAAACACTGCAAGAAAAAATGCAGCCTTTTTCATGCGAATGCCTCCTTTCGAATTCCAACACAGGATCATCGTGTAAATTTGGTTGTTTGTTACTGCTTAGGATCAAGATTCTGCTTCCTTAGCCAGTTCTGCTTCCCACTTCTTGAGACTCTCAGAAAAACCCAGCTTTTCCAGAAGTGACAGTTTGTTCTCTGCTATGAGCCATCGAATCAGTGAAATTGCCGCATTTTTTTGCGCATATGTACTATTCTCTAAGCGGAAAAACATAGGAGCGCAGTGGCCAATAACAGTTGGTTCAGAAGTTCGCAATAACTCTATTACATAATCTAGTTTGTTAGAATAGTGAATGTCAATGTATCGCATATTTCTAAATGAACGATCATATGCGGAATTATAGCGCCGTACAGACAATCGATCAGCATAGTTGACATGCTCCCTTTGCCTAATGCAGTCCATAATCGTACTCATGCATTGCTCAAATGTTTTAATTGCCATAAATTTTACTCCCAATTTGATTGATTGCGCTACAGGTGACAGCCTTGCGTTTGGACGGTCATCAAGCGCCTGAACGCAAATTGGATAAAAATGTTTCAATAATACCGAATCTTGCGAAGAACGAGGAATTTTCTAATCGAATAAATTCGGTTGACAGTGGACGGCCAATGGCCGTCTTTTCTCCCGAGAACTAGGTGCTGTATTTCCGAATATTCCGGGCAAAGAGCACTACGCTCAGTATACTCACGATCATATCAAAGAGCCAAAATAATAATAATCCGTGCATGTTATCCGTAGCTACCATGTACAAAATAAACAGGGAAACAGCGCCGAGATCCGAAAGCAGCACAATAAACATAGGCCAGTACCCTTTCCAGAAGGAAAACACATATGCGGTAACCATGGCGAAGGTAAATAGCCCTGCCCAGATCAGGGAGGCAATACCCCAGAAACGATCGACAACAGCGGATAAGAACACACCCAGCGAAAGATAGAGGGAATTTCCACCAATCGCCAGAAATATTTGCGCTCCCTGGGTTGACAAAGGCAATATCAACAGACCAAGCATGGTGCTAATCACAAAAAAATGCGAAAGACATTGACAAATCTGATTGGTTTTATGCATTTCTTTAACCTCATTTAAGATATTTGCTTTAAAATGCTTCCGCAGTCAAAAAACAAAGACCTTCGCCAGTTCTCGGGTGAGGGGAGCCTTGCGGAGAGCGGATCGCCGTCCCTACGGTAAGATATGAGGGTGCGGAGGAGAAATCAGGTTAGGGGGCGCTTGATAAGCACCCCTACGGCAGGCACGAAAGATTGCGTAGGGACGCCCATTGGGCGTCCGCTGGGGAAGGCTATGAGAATTGGCCCGCTCACTTACGCTGCGGCGTGCCAGCTCTCCACAGAGAGGGAGCCTTTTTGTTGCTGCGAGGTCATTTCTGGCTGTAGGGGCGGTTATCGACCGCCCGAACGCCGATTAGATGAAAATGTTTAAATAATACCGAATTTAGCGAAGAACGAGGAATTTTCTAATCGAATAAATTTCGGGTGGCAGCGGACGGCGGATCGCCGTGCTTGACTATTTGCTTTCGGCGTCCAATTTTGCCTCTGCTTTTTCAAGCCAAATATGTGATAAGAAATAGGCGCTTGGCCAATCTAAAACATTTTGTTGCAACAAATTTTTAATTATATCAATCGCATAGCGTTTTTGGGCTGTTGTGCAATTTGTGAAATCTTGCAATACAACTGCGACATGTGTTACTACGCTAGGGTCAGAATGCGTTAAAAGATTTTCTATTCTCTCAGTACATTCAGGGTAGTTTTTGTCGATATATAGCAGATTTTTTCGAATGCGGTCATTCGCAGCGTTGTATTGTTTTACAGAATCACGGTTACCATAATCTACATGTTTTCTGATTTCTATATCTTTGAAAAAATCATCCAGACATTTCGCAATGCTTTTTTTACCCATAGAGATCACTCCAAAAGCTTTCTAGTATATCCATACCTGTTTGCCATTGTGATTCAAAAGTTTTTCCTGCAAGTGAATTACGAAATCGCTGATCGTATCCTACGGGTTTTGACGAATAATAACCGCTGATTTTATGATGCAAAGAGCGAGGTATGGTGATCAGATTTTTGCTTCCCTGAATATTGACACGCGCAAAGCCAGATTTCTGTGCTTGACACTGTTCAACAATATGATGTACATCTGTAAGTTCGTTATTTGGATTTGGAACAGAGGCAATTCCATTGGCACCTTTTACAATAGTGAGTGTTTTAGGCCCTTGACCGCCATTACCCACAGCTCCTATCGTTGTTCCGCTTGTGCCGCTGCCCCCACCACCTCCACCGCCAGCAATTTCATCGTCATCTGTGAGGGGGTTGCCATCCAAGTCAACAACATCAACATCCTCGGTTCCGCTAAGATCAATGCGGGATACGGGGTTATTCCGACAATAAGCGAACATGTTATTGCCCAGCAGTCCTTGCCCGGTACTAACAAAGGCGTCAGCGTTTATGAATCTACCGATACTAGGATCATAGTAGCGGGATTGGAGGTAATAGAGGCCGGTTTCGGGGTCGTAGACGTAACCGCGGTAGCGGAGGGGGTTGATGCTTGCGAGGGTGCCTGTTGCGGTGAGGGGTTTGCCGTAGGGGTCGTAGGTGTAGGTGGCGACGGGGGTGCCGGAGGCGTTGACCAGGCTGAGGACATCGCCTTGCAGGTTGATGATGTAGTAGTAGGTGGTGGTCACGCCGCCTGTTGTGTGCTTGAGGGCGTAGGGATGTCCGGCGTGGTCGTAGATAAAGTCCAGTCTGTCCGTATGGGTGCCGCTGCGGTGGATATTCTCCCGGATCAGCTTGCCGCCTGCGTAGAGGTAGGTATGGACGGTGGTGCCTACGGTTTTGGTGAGTCTGAGTCCCTCGGAGTCATAGGTAAAGGACAAGCTGGTGGTGCCGTCACTGGCAGACATCAGCCTGCGGCCCTCTCAGTCAGCTACGTGAACAGCGCCCCCGGAGGAGAAGCCTTGCGGACGGCGGATCGCCGTCCCTACGGTAAGATATGAGGGTGCGGAGGAGAAATCGGGTTAGTGGGCAGCTGATGATAGCCGCCCCTACTCCTTCAAACGAAATACTTCCGTTATTTTATGGAAATTTTCTCCGTATAAATAGGTAATTTCAATAGTAGAATCCGTTTCTGAAAAGGCTGCGCCAATAAAGGGAAAGGCTACATCAGAAAAAGCGTACCGAAAGTCCGTAATGTTAGCCAGCTTGTTTGCGGGATTGAAAATGTCGCATACAATAATCGTATGACCGTCTGCATATGCAACTAAATGATCGGTATAGTCGAGAATGCAGGAATAAACATCAGAAAAAGCACCGATTTTCCCGTCATAGAAATATCCCCACTGGGTGCCGATTCCTGTGCCTGCCTGCACAGAATAGTGAATAATTTGCTCGTTTACGAGGTTTATCTTCGGAAGCTTTGCGAGAGGTCCTTCGGTTCGTATGAGTTGATTGTTGTGATCATAGAAATAGCAGAAGTAACCACCGTCTTCTTCTACTAGATGATGCCACTTACCTTCCGAAATGGTTATACCGTTGGAAAAACGTGAAGGAGCAGATGCTCTTATGGGTATAGTTACACGGGAGTCACTTGATCGGAATTGCGGAAATAATAGGATCATAATAAATAACAAAGAAAAAGCGAAAGCAAAAAAGAAAACAAATCGTGCGTTTTTCAAATTAACACCCCCAGAGTTACTTGTATCTGAAAAAACGCCCCTCATAGTAAGGGTCTACTCCTGGAATTTCGACCTCTTCTAGTACGGAAAAATTCCAATTGGGTATTCCACTTGAGTTAGTCATTGCAGCGGGTGTGTAATATAGTTGACAACCTTGTGTTATGTCAAAATCATACGCAGCTAATACATCCCAAATTATTGCTTCATATGTTTCATTGCATCCATCGCGATTGTTCAAATATGCCATGCATGCCTGATAATTATGGTCACCGTAGCCATCAAAACCTGTGAGCCTACAGATATCCGCGACAGTAGTATGCTGTGACCATTCTCGCCTCCCAACTCGATTAAGGGCAACGTTAGCCATTGCTTGCCTGGCTTGTGAGCTTACAGGTGTGCCTTGGGCGGTAACGGTTGCTTCTGCTGCAATTGTTGCGATTAATACTTTTTGGTCTTGAGATAGAGCCAGATTAACAAGTGTACCAATAGGGCTCACAAGATAAAATTCACCATGTGCTGCACAAAGCTTGCAATTGGGATTATACTCAAACTGACCTTCAAATGGCCCACTAGTGTAGAAGCGACCGTCATGGGGGCATGCACCTGTCGGGTCAATATAGCTAATCGGATTACTCAGGCAATAAGCAAACATATTATGCCCCAGAATACCTTGACCGGTGGAGGCGTAGGAGTCTGCGTTGATGAAGCGGCCGATGGTAAGTCGGAGGCCAAGCGGTCTTAGGAAGACAACACCCACAGCCAACTCCTTGGCTCACAGAACGACATGGCTACGATCCGACTTGCAATAAGCAAACATATTATGCCCCAGAATACCTTGACCGGTGGAGGCGTAGGAGTCTGCGTTGATGAAGCGGCCGATGGT
>JAZUQE010000200.1:0-38171 GCA_045605575.1 Faecousia sp.
ACCAAAGGGGAAAGCGGACCGGCGATGTGTGATCGAGACTTTCCACCGCTTTCCCCTTTGGAATCCCCTGTGATAGAGCTTTTGTGAAGATAGGCATACCTTCGTAAAACCCACTTCTTTGACACGCTGAACGGCGCAGCCCGAAGGCTGCGCCGTTGAAGGAAAGCGAAAAGTTTCAGTTGGACAGTAGATTAATACACGCTTGCCCACTCGCCGATGTTCTCGCCGGTGAATGCGAAGGGAGGTCCAACAATGATCTGAGCAGCGGCGGGATCACCAGCCATGACTTCGTAGGTGGTGCCGTTGTCAGCAGCGAAGGAGGAGCCGATGGCGCCGACCTTGCCGTCAGCCAGGGCCTTGATGATGTAAGCAGCGCAGTTGCCCACGTCGATGGGGTTCCACAGGTACATGTAGGGGCAAGCCTTGTCGGTGCCGACATAGTCCTTCATTTCGGAGGGCAGGCCCAGACCGGCGACCTTGATGCCACAGGAAGGATCGTTTGCAACGACCTTAGCAGCAGCCAGGATGCCAACGGTGGTGGGGCAGCAGACGACCTTCAGGTTGGGATACTTGGTCATCAGGTTCTGCATCTCGTCGGTGGACTTCTGGGACTCGTCGTCGCCGTAAACGGTTTCGACCCAAGTCAGCTTGCCGTACTTGTCGGGATTGGCCTTGATGATAGCATCCATGGCAGCGATCCAGGCGTTCTGGTTGGTAGCGGTGGAGGAAGCGGACAGGACAGCGAACTCACCCTCGCCGCCGGCCATGTCCAGAATGGAGTCGACCAGGACCTGAGCGACCTGCTCAACACCAGCCTGGTTGACGAACATCTGGGAGCCCTTGGTGTCGGAGTCCAGAGTGACGACAACGATACCGGCATCGGTAGCGGTCTTGATGGTGGCTTCCAGAGCAGCAGCGTCGTTGGCAGCAATGGCGATGCCCTTAACGCCCTGAGCAACCAGCTGGTTGACGATCTGGATCTGGCCGTCAACGGTAGCGGTCTCGGGGGACTTGGTAACGGACTTCACGCCGATCGCCTTGCAGGCCTCTTCGAAGCCGGCGATCATTCTCAGCATGTAGGGGTTGGAAGCGTCCTTGCAAACGATGGCGTAGGTGACTTCACCATTGTCAGCGGGGCCGCAGGCTACCATGGACAGAGCCATCATAGCAACCAGCAGGATAGCGATGATCTTCTTCATTTTTGTAGTTCCTTTCTTGTTTAAATTTTTATATGAACGCTTGCGCGTACATACCATGAGGGATTAGGCGGATCTCTTGCGATTCTTGATGGCTTCCTGGATGGTGGGGTACAGGACCACAGCAATCAACAGGGCACCGATGATGATACGAATGGTCTGGCCGCTGAGGTTGATCAGACCCAAACCGTAACGCAGCAGGCCGATGATGAAAATGGCAATCACAGCGCCGACCATGGTGCCTTTGCCGCCGGCGGTGGAGATACCGCCCAGCACGCACATGGAAATGGCTTCCAGGTCAAAGCCGTCGGCCACGTCGCTCTTGACACTGCCCAGCTTGGAGCAGTAGAAGATCGCAGCAAAGCCGCACATGAGGCCAGTCAGGGTAAAGACGATCATGCGGATCTTTTCTACCTTGATACCGGCGTAGGCTGCAGCTTTCTTATTGGCACCGATGGCAAACATCTGGCGGCCAAAGACGGTTTTATGCATCACAAGACCAAAGATGACTGCCAGTACAAAGAAAATGACGATGGGGTAGGGAATCAGATTGAACAGCCGCCCGTAGAATATGTTATTAAACCAGCTTACTTGTGTCATGCCGCCGGTGGAGCCGTCACCCAGGATGCGCTCAGACAGGCCGCGGAATACGATATTTGTGGCCAGTGTGACGATCATAGGTGCCAGCTCGGTGAACTTGGTCATGACAAGGCCGTTCAGCGCGCCGCAGACAGTGCCGGTGGCGATGCAGGCAAGGATACCCAGCCAGATACTGCCGGTGGAATTATAAACGATACCCAGAACGGTGGCAGAAAGACACACGTTGCCGCCTACAGACAGGTCAATATCACCTAAAAGCAGGATGAAGGCCATGGGCAGCGCGATCAGCGCCCGATCCATGAAGTCGTTGATGTTGGTGAACAGATTTCTGGCGTTCAAGTAGTACGGAGAGATGCAGATGTTCATCACATTAACAGCAAGGAAGATCAGTACCAGCAGCGTTTCCCAGCGCAGGAACAGCTCCTTTAAAGAGTGCTGCCTCACATCGGAGATCGTTCTTCCGGATTTAGTAGCCATCAGATCTCCCTCCCTTCCAGAGCTCTGCGGGCAGCGTTGCGCTGCACGATGACATTGATCAGCACGGCCACCAGGATGATCGCACCCTTCAGAGCCTGCTGCCAGAAGGCATCAATACCCACCAGGGACAGGGATTTACTGATGATCGCAATGGTAATGGCACCCAGCAGCACGCCGAAGGCGCTACCCTGACCGCCGTTGAGGCTCACACCGCCGATGACGCAGGCCGCAATGACATCCATTTCGGAACCGGTAGCCATATTGCCCTGGGCAGAAGCGTACAGGCTGGTGTACATAGCGCCGGCAAGACCGGCAATGGCACCGTTGATGGTGTAGACAATGATCTTCACCCGGTCGATGTGGATGCCGGAGATCTTGGCAGCATCGGCATTGGAGCCGACGGCGTAGATCTGCCGGCCAAAGCCGGTCCATTTCAGGAAGACGATCATGGCCGCGAAGACGATGATCACGATCCAGAACAGATTGTTGATACCCAGGAAATTACCCAGCGCAAAATCCTTGTATCCGGCCAGCATTTTGTCGGAGCTGACCCACTGGGTCTTGGAAATGAAATAAGTAAGGCCGCGGTAGATGTACTGCATGCCTAAGGTTGCGATAATGGGAATGACCTTACCCTTCGAAATGACCACACCGATGACCAGTCCGCACAGGGTACCCACCAGAATCGCAAACAAGAAAGCGACAACGGGGTTGGTGATATAGCCGTCACGCATCATCAGACAGGTTGACATACCGCTCAGCGCCAGGGTAGCGCCAATGGAAATGTCGATGCCGCCGATCAGCAACACCAGCAGCATGCCGAAAGCCAGCACGGCAGTATAAGCATAGTTCTGGGTCAGCTGGTTAATGACGGTGCCGGAGAGGAACTTGCCGCCGCTGCGCCACTGGATCACGGCTACCAGCAGGATCATAACCAGCAGCAGGGAGGATTCACGGCTTCGCAGCAGTTCGCTGAGCTTGCCGCCCTTCTTCAAAGGAGATTTCATAGGTCTCACACGCTCCCTTCCGCAGCAGCCTGCTTACTCATAGCCAGCGCCAGGATCTTTTCCTGCGTTGCTTCTTCGCGGCTCAGCTCACCGGTGACACGGCCTTCGCACATGACCACAATCCGGTCGCACATGCCCAGGATCTCGGGCATTTCGGAGGAGATCATAATGATGGCGTAGCCCTGCTGGGCGAGCTCGCCCATGATCTCATAAATGGCTGCCTTGGCACCCACGTCCACGCCCTTGGTGGGCTCGTCCAGGATCAGAACCTTAAAGTCCGAACCCAGAGCCTTGGCAACGTCTCCTTTTTGCTGGTTGCCGCCGGAGAGGGAACTGGCCTTATCATAAATGGTAACAGCTTTGGTGTCCACCCGCTCTGCCAGATCCTTGGAAGAGGTTTGCTCCTTCCGCTCCTGCAGGAACAGCTTGCTTACATAGCTTTTCAGCTCCGGCAGGGTGATATTTCTGCCGATGCCCCAATCCAGGATCAGACCTTCTGTCTGTCGGTTTTCCGGCAGCAGGCCAATGCCCCGGTTGATAGCTTCGGTAGGATTATGGATCTTCAGCTCTTTACCCTCCAGGAAGATCTTGCCGGAGGATAGGGCTTCCACGCCGAAGATGGTCTGCACCACTTCGGTACGGCGGGCACCGACCAGACCGGTCAGACCCAGAATCTCGCCCTTGCGCACGTGGAAGGAAACATCCTTGAAATAACCAGTGCGGCTTAGGTTCTCGACCCGAAGGATCTCTTCGCCGATCTCCACATGAGGCTTGGGGAACAGCTCCTTGATTTCTCGACCGACCATGGCGGTGATCAGATCGGCATTGGTAATGCCGTCTACATCATAAGTACCGATATACTTGGCATCCCGGAACACGGTGACCCGGGAGGCAAGGGCATACATATCTTCAAAACGGTGGGAAATGAAGATAATGGAAACGCCTTCATCCCGCAGCTTGCGGGTAATGCGGTAGAGCTCTTCAGACTCCCGCTTGGTCAAGGCAGCGGTAGGCTCGTCCATGATCAGAATGCGGGCATTCATGGAAAGGGCCTTGGCGATCTCGACCATCTGCTGCTGGGCAACAGACAGGTTGCCCATGAGGGTGCGGGAATTGAAATCGGCGTTCAGTTCCTGCAACAGCTTGTCGGATTCCTGATACATCTGGCCCCACTGGACAAGACCGAACTTCTTTTTATGGTGGCCCATGAAGATGTTTTCGGCAACGGTCAGGTGGGGGTAGGCGGTGACATGCTGATAGATGGCGGCGATACCTGCTTTCTGGGCATCTCGGGTACTCTTGAACAGGACCTTCTGGCCGTCCAGGAGCATCTCACCCTCCTCAGCCTGGTGAACACCGGTGATGACCTTGATAAAGGTGGATTTACCGGCGCCGTTTTCGCCCATCAAAGCGTGGATCTCGCCTTTCTTTAAGCTGAACTGGACCTTGTCCAAAGCCCGGACGCCGGGGAAGATCTTTGTAATATCCCGCAGCTCCAGAATGGTGTCGGACATGAGGTGTCCTCCTTCCTCCTGCTGTAATTGGCATTTTGACCAAGATCGCGAAGAAATTTTAGACAAAATGACAAAAATGATGGATTTCGAATGAAAATACTGTGCGAATTTGCTAACATATGAGTATCATACCACCAAATTCACAGAATTGCAATAATTTCTTTTGATATATTTTTCGTTTCGTAAATCATTTTTGATAAAAATCGGTTGAATAATGAGGGCGATTCTTATATAATAAAAGAAAAAAACTGGAGGTTATGGTTATGGAACGATACGCATGGAAAGCAACGGTTTTTCCCGGGAAGCTGGATGAGTACATCCGCCGTCACGATGCCATCTGGCAGGAGATGAAGGATGTGCTGCATGAGGCCGGCATCCGCAACTACACCATCTGGAATGTTGGTGATGAGCTGTTTGGCTACTATGAGTGTGACAGCGTGGAAGAGGCTGCCCGGGTCCAGGCCCAGAGCGAGGTGGTCGACCGCTGGAATGAGTATATGAAGGACGTGATGCTCATGGAGATGGATCCGGAAACCGGAGCCCAGCCCCTGATGCGGCAGGTGTTCTTCTTCGACTGAGAAACGGATCTATCACGGAAGGAGTGGACGTTTTGCAGGATATTGGCGAGCAGTTCCACATTCGCTGCAGGGAAGGGGATGTGGGCAGATATGTATTTTTGCCCGGAGATCCAGGACGCTGCGCGGGCATCGCGGCCCATTTTGAGAATCCGGTCCATGTGGGCATGAACCGGGAGTACAATATATACACAGGCTATCTGCTGGGCGAAAAGGTCAGCGTTTGCTCTACCGGCATCGGCGGTCCTTCGGCTGCCATCGCCATGGAGGAGCTGGCTGCTATCGGTGCGGATACCTTTATCCGTGTGGGCACCTGCGGCGGCATTGATCTGAATGTGCTGCCGGGGGATGTGGTTGTCGCCACCGGTGCCATCCGGTTTGAGCATACATCTATGGAATATGCACCCATTGAGTTCCCGGCAGTGGCGGACTTTGAGATCGCTATGGCACTGCAAGCAGCGGCCAAGGCTCTGGGTTATCGGGTACATACGGGTGTGGTGCAGTGCAAGGATTCGTTCTATGGCCAGCATGCGCCGGAAAAGTCGCCGGTGTACTATGAACTGCTTCAGAAGTGGGAGAGCTGGAAACGCCTGGGCGTCAAGGCCAGCGAGATGGAATCTGCGGCTCTGTTTGTGGTGGCGGCGGCACTGGGCGTGCGCTGTGGCAGCTGCTTCCATGCGGTATGGAACCAGGAGCGGGAGAAGCTGGGTATGGTGATGCCGATGACGGAGGATACCTCCGGCGCGATCCGGGTGGGCATCGAGGCCATGAAGCGGATCATTGCTCAGGATCGGGAAAAGTAAAAGAAACAGGTCTGTTCAATGGGAACAGACCTGTTTTAGTCTAGCAAAAAAACATACTACCTACTACGGTATAGGAACAGAAGCAATCCAGAACGAAGGGTTATGATACTTTCTGTCCGGCCAGAAAGTATCCAAAGAGCCGCCGGGGACCTTTCGTATGGTCCCCGGACTCCCCAGGCGACCAAAGGGGAAAGCGGACCGGGGATGTGTGATCAAGGTTTTCCTCCGCTTTCCCTTTTGGAATCCCCTTTGAGGCTTTTGTGCAGATAGGAATTCTTTCGTAAAGACCACTTCTTTAACACGCACAAAAGGCAGCAGCCAAAATGGCTGCTGCCTTTGTTTATGCGTCAATCTTCCAGGCGGCGGATGCTGGCACCCAGGCCTGTAAACTTTTCTACAATGTTTTCGTAACCACGCTCGATAAAGTGGATATTCTCTACGATGGTAGTACCCTGGGCCGCCAGACCGGCGATGACCAGCGCTGCACCTGCCCGCAGGTCATGGGCAGCAACGGTAGTGCCGTAGAGCGCCTCCCGGCCGGTGACGATGGCGGTTTTGCCATTGATCAGAATATCCGCACCCATATTGGTCAGCTCGGAGCAATAGCCAAAGAACCGGGTCTCATAGACGCTCTCTGTCAGGCGGCTTACACCGGAAGCCAGAGCCATACAGACGCAAAGCTGGGCCTGCATATCTGTGGGGAAACCGGGATAAGGCCGGGTCTTGACTGTGGTGTGCCGCAGCCGGGAGGCTGCCTGCACACGGATTGCATCGTCATATTCCGTGATCTTGGCGCCCATCTCCTGCAGTTTGGTAGAAATGCGCTCCATGTGCTTGGGGATCACGTTCTGGATCAGTACATTACCGCCCGTGGCTGCTGCCGCGGCCATGTATGTACCAGCCTCGATCTGATCCGGAATGACAGCGTAAGAGCCGCCTTTCAGCTTTTCAACGCCCCGGATCTTTACGGTATCGGTACCGGCGCCGGAAATGTGAGCGCCTACGGTATTCAGGAAGTTAGCCAAGTCTACGATGTGGGGCTCTTTGGCCGCGTTCTCTATGATGGTCTGGCCGGGGATCAGGGCAGCGGCAAGCATGATGTTCACAGTTGCACCCACACTGGCCATATCCAGACTGATGCGGGCACCGTGCAGACCGTTTTCGCCGCTTTCCATGGCTACATAGTCTTCCGCTTCGTCCACATCCGCACCCAGGGCCAGGAAACCCTTGATATGCTGGTCAATGGGACGGGAAGCAAAGTCACAGCCGCCGGGCATTGCCACATCAGCCCGGCCAAAACGGCCAAGCAGTGCGCCCATTAGGTAATAGCTGGCACGCATTTTTCGCACCAGACCCGGTTCTGGGTGGGTGCTGGTTACAGCACTGCAATCAATGACAACGGTAGTGGGGTCCTCATAGGAGACAGCTGCACCCATGCCCCGCAGAATATCCAACAGGATCCGCACATCGGAAATATTCGGTACATTTTCGATCCGGCAGGGACCGGAGACCAGCAAAGTAGCCGGCAAGATCGCCACAACGGCATTTTTGGCACCACTGATGGTGACACTTCCGCTCAAAGGAGTACCGCCAATGATCTCATATCTGGCCAAGGAAATCCTCTCCTTGCGATGATTTCGTGTTATTTTTATCCATAGCTTCGGTTATTATAGCACATTTTTCGGCTGATGTAAAGTATAATTTCTTTCCCGGGTCTTTACCGCCGCAAGCCTTTTGGATAGTGGTTTTTCAGCACAGTTCCATCTCCTTTTCCCCAACCAATGGAAAAACCGTCGATTTGCACCACGCACCAGCCCTTTTGCTGAGAGGGGATCACGTCGCCGTGGAGGTATTGCTCGGTCAGCGGGGAAGCGGCGGGCAGGTTTTCCTGCTGTTGGCAGCCGGAAAGCCATTGCGCCAGAGCGTGGGCGGGTTCAAAACGTCCTTTCTTTACGCTGCCCAATTCCAGGCCGGGACGCTCTACTTTGAGACCCTTCAGATCCGGCATGCCTTCCGGGGTCCAATAGAGGGTTTGCCCGAAAAGTACCGGCTGTCCGGGAGGCAGGCGGATGCCCAGATCATCGGCAAAGGCAGTCCATTCCGCCGGGAGCTTTGCGGGGTTCAAGCTGCGGGGTATCTCCCGTTTCTGCGTACCGGCCCGGCGCAGCACCGCCGCAAAGTGTCCCTCACCCAGAAGCTTGTGAGGCCAGAGACGGACCGAGCCGTTCTCACCATGGGCAAACCAGGGAGTATGGAGGACTTCCGGGGAAAAATCCGGATGCTCTGCCAAAAAGGCAGCCACTGTTTGCTCATTTTCTTCCGGGGCGAAGGTACATGTGGAATAGACCAGCCGTCCGCCGGGGCGAACCAATCTGGCGGCACTGCGCAGGATCTCTTGCTGACGGCGGGCGCACATCTGTACCGTTTCCTGGCTCCAGTCTGTGACGGCTGCTTCCTCCTTTCGGAACATGCCTTCCCCGGAGCAGGGAGCATCCACCAGCACCCGGTCAAAACAGCCGCTCAAGCGGTCGGCCAGCCGTTCAGCCGTCTCATTGGTGACCAGTGCGTTTCCGATCCCAAGCCGCTCGATGTTTTGACTTAGGATCCTGGCTCGCTTCGGACTCCATTCGTTGCACAGCAGGAAACCTTCTCCACCTAACCGCCCGGCGATCTGGGTAGACTTACCACCGGGAGCAGCACACAGGTCACAGATCCACTCGCCGGGTTGGGGATCCAGTAGATGCACCGGTGCCATGGCACTGGCTTCCTGCAAATAGTATACGCCGGCCTCATGATAAGGGTGCAGGCCGGGACGGCTTTCCGGATCATAGTAAAACCCCATGGGCTCCCAGGGAACCGGATCTCCCAGGAAGGGCAGGGCAGGGGCGGCGCCTTTAAGCGGATTGAAGCGCAACGCTACGGCTCTTGGACGCTCCAACGCATCCATAAAGGCCGGGTATTCTTCTCCCAGCTGCAGTTTGATCCGATCTAAAAATGCCTGCGGTAACATAAGGGTTCCTCATTTCTGTGTTTGTGAGCCTATCATAGCACAAAGGCGGGAAGAAAGCGAGAGAATTTCCGATTTTTTCCCTTACTCACTTGAAAAGCGGAGCTTTTTGCTGTAGAATAAGCCTGTAAAGTACGGCCCAATAACGGCCAGATTAAAGAAGGAGTGTATTACCTATGTCCATGGAAGTTTTAGTTGAGACCTCTGCCCGCCATGTGCACGTCACCCAGGAAGTTCTGGAAACCCTGTTCGGCAAGGGCTACCAGCTGACCAAGAAGAAGGATCTGTCCCAGCCCGGTCAGTACGCATGTGCTGAGCGTGTTGACATCGTCGGCCCCAAGAAGACTCTGGCCGGTGTTTCCATTCTGGGACCTGTCCGCCCCGAGACCCAGATCGAGCTGTCCCTGACCGATGCCCGTTCCATCGGTGTTGCTGCTCCCATCCGTGAGTCCGGCGACATTTCCGGTTCCGGCGCCTGCAAGATGGTTGGCCCCTGCGGCGAAGTGGAGCTGACAGAAGGTGTCATCGCTGCCAAGCGTCACATCCATATGACCACTGCCGATGCTGCCGCGATGGGACTGGTGGACAAGCAGATCGTTTCTGTGAAGGTTCCTTCCAACGGCCGCGCTCTGGTCTTTGGTGATGTGGTCGTCCGTGTCAGCGATAAGTACGCTCTGGCTATGCACATCGACACCGATGAGAGCAACGCAGGCTGCATCGCTCCCAACACCATGGGCGAGATCATCAAGTAAGCAGTCTCTTTACATCCAAAAGCACCGCCGGTTTCCGGCGGTGTTTTTTTGCAAAAAGACAATGAATTGGTATTTATCGTGCAGGCCATTTTGTAGGGGAGGGTCTTGACCCTCCCTTTTTCCGTCCCCCTCCGCACCCTCGTAGGGCGCGGGAAGATGTATACCCTAACGGTAATGAAATGGCCAGAGGGGATTCCAAAGGGGAAAACCGCGGCTCTTTGGATACTTTCTCGCCGGAGAGAAAGTATCATGTTCCACAGCTTCTTTTACTGCAAAAAGCCGATTCCGTTTCCGCACACGTCGTACCCGTAGGTGCGGAGGTAGAAAGAGCAAGGGAGGGTCAAGACCCTCCCCGACAAATCACGGAAGTGAAACAGCCAGACAAACTGAAATTTGAAAATTTCATTATGCTCTTGCATTGCGGGCTTGGGCGTGGTAGACTGAGAATGAAAAGTATAGATAAGGAGGACAAATGCAATGCTTTTGATTCGTAATGGTTACATAAAGCCTATGGTGGGTGCGGACATTCCCGGCGGCAGTGTACTGATCGGGGATGACGGCAAGATCCTGGCGGTGGGAAGAGAGCTCAGTGCACCGGAGGGTGCGCACGTGATCGATGCGGGCGGCCGTTTGGTGACCCCCGGATGTATCGATGCCCATTGCCACATCGGTCTGGATAATGAGGCCTGCGGCTGGGAGGGGAAAGATTACAACGAAATTGTCGATCCCATTACGCCTCAAATGCGTGCCATTGATTCCATCAATCCTATGGATGAATCTCTTGCCAATGCCCTGCAGGGTGGTGTGACTGCTGCCTGCACCGGCCCCGGCAGTGCCAATGTGGTGGGAGGAACCTTTACATCCATCAAATTGGCGGGCAAACGGGTGGACAAGATGATCATCAAGGATCCGGTTGCCATGAAGTGCGCCTTTGGTGAGAATCCCAAACGCTGCTACGGCCAAAACGGCAAAAAGGCTCCCATGACCCGCATGGGCACCGCGGCGTTGCTGCGGGAGCTGTTGTTTAAGACCCGGCGGTATATGGAAGACAAGGCCTCCGGCAAGAACCCCGGTTTTGACATGAAGCTGGAAGCCATGATCCCGGTACTGGAGGGCAAGATCCCGCTGAAAGCCCATGCTCACCGGGCGGACGATATTCTGACATCGATCCGCATTGCCAAGGAGTTTGGCGTAGGGATCACACTGGACCACTGTACCGATGGCGCGCTGATCGCTGATGAGCTGGCAGAAGAAGGGTATTGGGCGTTTGTGGGCCCCTCTTTGGGCAGCAAGAGCAAGATCGAGCTGGTCAATAAGAGCTTTACCACTCCGGCAGTGCTGCGTGCGGCAGGTGTAAGGGTTTGCATTATTACGGATGCACCGGTGATCCCACTGCAATATTTGCCCATGTGCGCCGGTCTGGCGGTCAATGCGGGGCTGGATAAGGAAGAAGCCTGGCGGGCGATCACCATAAATCCGGCTATGGCTATCGGTATTGCGGACCGGGTGGGCAGCTTGGAGCCCGGTAAGGATGCGGACCTGGTCATCTGGGAAGCGGATCCGCTGTGTACCGTAGGCGGAGAGGCTTGGAAGACTATCGTGGACGGTAAAATGGTATACGAAGCATGATCAAGCGGCGCGCTGCGACATATGCAGCGCGCCGCAATTTTTTGTAACAAGCCGTGGTCGGTAAAATGGTATTTGCCGTCCCTGCGGCATCCACTGGGAGCTGTACGACAAACTGCAATGGAAAGAAACTTGATATAAACCAGAGGGAGTATGGGGTCTGGGGGAGTAGAATGGTTTTCTCTTCCGGGGAGAAGCGTTTTTTTGATGCTGTAGATTGTCTAACGGAAAAAGCTGTGGTATACTGATCACAAGAGGAGGTGACGCACATGCCGCTTTCTGCCAAGGCAATTCGTGCAAGATTGGCGCTGCTGAAGCCGCTGCTTAACAGCTGCTCTCTGGAGCTCCTTCGCAAGGGCCAGAATAAGATCGGAGAGCTCATGGAGGCTGCCTATCGGGATCAGCTTCTGATAAAGGAGCATACATTTCAAACATTTACCGGTGCCTGGATGATCCCTGCGGATGAACGAAGACAGGGCGTGATCTTATATCTGCATGGCGGCGGATATACCTGCGGCGGACTGGAATACGCCAAGGGCTTCGGATCGATGCTGGCATCACGGACAGGCACAAAAGTGTTTTGTGCCGCCTATCGCCTGGCACCGGAGCATCCTTATCCGGCTGCATTGGAGGACGCGGAGATGGCTTACCGGTATCTTTTGCGCAAGGGATATGCCCCGGAGCATATCACGGTGTGCGGTGAGAGTGCAGGCGGAGGACTGTGCTATAGCTTGTGTCTGCGGCTGCGGGAAAAGCAATTGCCACAACCTGCGGGGATCATCACCATTTCTCCCTGGACAGATCTGACGTCTTCCGGTCCTTCTTATGAAACAAACCAACAGGCTGACCCCTCTATGTCCAAGCAGGTGCTGGATTTCTATGCTGACTGCTATACCCAGGATCGGGAGGACCCTTTCGTGTCCCCGATATTTGCGGATCTGAGAGGAATGCCGCCATCGCTGATCTTTGTGGGTGGCGATGAGATCATGCTCAGCGACAGCCAGCAGCTGCATGCGCGCTTACTGGAGGCAGGCGGTAGCAGCCAGCTGGTGGTTGCGCCTCAGCGCTGGCATGGGTATGTACTTTACGGTCTGGCCGAGGATGCCGGCGCATTTACAGATATCCGTGCTTTTCTGAACAAGCATATGGATCAGGAGCGTAAGCTGCGCTGGATGCGGCTGGATAATGCCGCGAAGATCTATCCCGCTGCCAGGAGCCAACGCTGGAGCAGCGTGTTCCGGGTGTCCGCAACGCTCACAGAGCAAATCGACAAAGCGGTGATGCAGTCGGCGTTGGATGTTACAGCAAGACGTTTTCCCTCCATTGCGACGCGACTGCGCAAGGGCGTTTTCTGGTATTATCTGCAGCAGATATCCAAGGCCCCGGAGCTGCGGGAGGAAAGCAGCTATCCACTGGTGCGTATGTCCGGAAAGGAACTTCGGGAATGCGCATTTCGGGTGATCGTGTATGAAAACCGGGTCGCGCTGGAGATATTTCACTCCCTGACCGATGGCACCGGCGCCATGATCTTTTTAAAGACTTTGCTTGCGGAGTATTTGCAGCAGAAGTACGGGATCTTGATTCCGGCTACCCATGGCGTTCTGGGAAGGCTGGAGGAGCCCTCAGAGGAGGAACTGGAGGACAGCTTTCAAAAGTATGCCGGTCCTATCAGTGCTCCCAGACGGGAAAACGATGCATGGCGTATCAGAGGAACGCCGGAAGGTACAGGTTTTTTGAATCTGACCTGCTTGACGGTACCCACCCAGGCAATGCTGGATGCTGCCCACCGCTACGGTGTCAGTCTGACTACGTTTTTGTGCGCAGCTATGATGCAGGCTTTGCAGCAGCTGCAAAAGCGGCATATTCCCGACCAGCGTCGCAGAAAACCGATCCGTGTACTGCTGCCAATTAATTTGCGAAAGCTGTTTCCAAGCAACACGGTGCGCAATTTTGCCTTGTTCACCATCCCCGAGATCGATCCCAGACTGGGAGAATACAGCTTTCAGGAGATCTGCCATGCCGTGCACCATAAGCTGGGCATGGATAACAGTGCCAAGATCATGTCCACAAAAATTGCGGCCAACGTAGCCAGCGAGCGGCTATTTGCGGTAAAGATCATGCCCCTTTTTATTAAGAACGCGGTGATGAAGGCCATCTTCCGGGCATCCGGCGAAAAGAAGACTTGTCTGGATCTTTCCAACCTGGGGGCGGTGGAGCTACCGGAGGTCATGAAACTCTATGTGGACCGGATAGACTTTATTCTGGGTCCCCAATCGACGGCACCGTATAACTGCGCTGTGGTGTCTTACAGAGAGAATATGCAGATCAATTTCATTCGCAATATTCAGGAACCTGACCTGGAAGCGCAGTTTAGCCGTGTGCTGCTGGATATGGGGCTGCCTGTGCAGGTACAGAGCAACCGATAAGGGGGAAAAGCAATGTATTGTATCAAATGTGGCGTAAAGCTGACCGAGGATAAGAAACCCTGCCCTCTTTGCGGAACAGTTCCCTTTCATCCGGAACTGGAACCACAGAATGCCAAGCCACTGTATCCGGAACAGCGGTATCCCTCGACGCAAGTCAGTCCCGGGATCGTGTTAGTGATCATCAGTACGGTACTGTTCTTGCTGCCTATGGTGATCACTGTGCTGTGCGATGCGCAGATCAGCGGGGGGATCACCTGGTCCGGGTTTGTGATCGGAGCGTTGGCGACGGTGTATGTGATGGCGGTTTTACCGTTCTGGTTCCGACAACCCAATCCAGTGATCTTTGTGCCCTGCGGTTTTGGGGCGGTAGTGGCCTTTTTGTTCTATATCAACCATGCTACCGGCGGAAGCTGGTTTTGGGGCTTTGGACTGCCGGTGACCGGGACGGTAGCTTTGATCGTAACGGCAGTGGTAACCCTGATGCGCTATCTGCCCCACGCCGGGTTGTATATCTTCGGTGGTGCGCTGGCAGCTTTTGGACTCTTTATGCCGGTGATGGAGCTGCTGATGAATGGTACGTTTCAGCTGGAGCATGGGCTGATCTGGTCCTTTTACCCACTGGCGGCGCTGGTGCTTCTGGGAGCGATGCTGATCTTTTTGGCGATCTGTAAGCCTGCAAGGGAGACCATGGAACGGAAATTCTTTATTTAGCGCGAATATAAAAGAGTGCTGCGTCGTATGAGCAGCACTCTTTTTGCATATTATACTTTTTCGATGGCCTGCTTCAGATCGGCGATCAGGTCTTCGGCATTTTCCAGGCCACAGCTGAGGCGGATCAGATCGGCGCCTACACCGGCGGCTTCCAACTGCTCATCGGTCATCTGACGGTGGGTGGCAGAGGCCGGATGCAGGCAGCAGGTACGGGAGTCGGCCACATGGGTCTCGATCGATCCCAGCTTCAAGTGCTTCATAAAGGTTTCCGCGGCCTTGCGTCCACCTTTCAGTCCGAAGGAGATCACACCACAGGAGCCATTAGGCATATACTTTTTGGCGATCTCGTAATATTTATCACTCTTTAAGCCGCAGTACTTGACCCAGGCCACCTTTTCGTGGCTTTCCAGGAACTCGGCAATGGCCTGGCCGTTGGCACAGTGCTGCTTCATACGGAAGGGTAGGCTTTCCAAACCTAAATTCAGATAGAAGGCACTCTGGGGGGACTGGATGGAGCCTAGGTCACGCATCAGCTGGGCGGTGCACTTGGTGATAAAGGCACCGGAAAGGCCGAAACGTTCGGTATATGTCACCCCATGATAGCTGTCATCGGGCGTGCACAGGCCGGGGAACCGGTCAGGATACTGAGTCCAGTCAAACTTGCCGCTGTCCACGATGCAGCCGCCTACGGCAACGCCATGGCCATCCATGTACTTGGTAGTGGAGTGGGTGACGATGTCTGCACCCCATTCAATGGGACGGCAGTTGACAGGCGTAGCGAAGGTGTTATCAATGATAAAGGGCAGACCGTTGTCATGGGCGGCCTTGGCAAATACTTCGATATCCAGCACGTTCAGCGCGGGGTTGGCAATGGTTTCTCCAAATACCAGCTTGGTATTGGGCCGGATGGCAGCGCAGATCTCCTCGTAGCTGGCATCGGGGCTGACAAAGGTGGCCTCAATGCCCATACGCTTCATGGTGACGCTGATCAGATTGAAAGTACCACCGTAAATAGCGGAGGAAGATACGATGTGGTCGCCGCAGCCGGCGATATTAAACATGGCGTAGAAATTGGCGGCCTGGCCGGAGCCGGTGAGCATGGCGGCGCTGCCGCCTTCCAGAGCGGCGATCTTGGCGGCGACCATGTCGCAAGTAGGGTTCTGCAGGCGGGAGTAGAAGTAGCCCTCGGCCTCCAGATCAAACAGCTTGCCCATGTCTTCGCTGGTGGCGTATTTAAAGGTCGTGCTCTGCACGATAGGGATCTGACGGGGTTCGCCGCTGGCAGGACTGTAACCGGCCTGGATGCACAGCGTTTCGGTATGAAGCTTGGAATCCATGAATGATCACCTCAAATGTAGAATAACAGTATTGTAATGCCGCAGAAGGAGTTTGTCAATACAGCTCCTTAACCAGCTGGGACAGCTCCTTGCGCTTTTTCGGGCGCAGGTTGTCATCTTTTTTCGCGTAGCCCAAGGTGATGACCAGACGCACAGGAGCCTCCAGACCGCAAATACTGCGGATCTTGCTGTCATCCAGCCAGCCCAGAATGCAGGTGCTCAGGCCCTGGGCCGTGGCTTCGGCAGTGAGATAAGCAGCGGCGATACCGATATCGATGGAGCGGTAATCATTGCCCTTGACCCTGGCACCCAGCGCAGCGGACTTTACATAGGGCTGCTCGGAAATGACGATCACAACAGGGGCCTGGGCAGCAAATTTGTTCATACCCATACCCGTGGTAGCGGCGGCTACTGCTTTTGCAGTTTCGCCGTGGCAGACAGTCAAGTGATAGGGTTGACCGTTACAGGCGGAGGGGGCAAGGCGGACGGCTTGTAAAATGGCATCCAGCTTTTCCCGCTCGACGACGCGTGCCGGATCATAGCTGCGGCAGGACTGTCGATTTTGCGCGACTTCTGTAAAGTTCATTGTTCTGCCTCCTGTAAATGCCGCAGGGCTTCGTAGACCTGCAGGTCGGTCCGCTGGACGCTCAGAGGCATGATAGAGATGTAATGGTCAGTCAGTGCCGCGTCGGTATCCAGGTTTTCTTCCCGACTGGGAGTATAGACACACTTGCCCATGGGAAGATACATGTTATTATCCTGGGGCAGGAAATCGTCCGAGAAGTAAGGGCCGCCCTGCCGGGTGATGCGGATGCCGTTTACCTGGGCGGGGATATTGATATTATAGATATCATGCTTTTCCAGCAGCTTGTGCTGCTGCATAAAGGCCCAGATCCGGTCCAGATGGTCAGCGGCATAGGAGATGCTTTTAGGCTCCGTGGACACAGCCAGGGCTTTGACACCGAGCGCTGCGGCTTCAAAAACGGCGGCTACGGTACCGGAGTACATAATGTCACTGCCGATATTCAGCCCCTTGTTGATGCCGGAAAGCACCAGGTCAAACTCCTGGTGCATACCCAGGACCGCAATGCGAACGCAGTCGGCCGGACTGGAATCCACTGCGTAGGCAGTAACGCCGGGCAGGTACTCTACCTGTGTGACCTCGAAAGATTTATGGATCTCAATGGTGTGGCTTTTGCCGCTTTGTTCAAATTTGGGGGCAAAGACGGTGACCTCGCCCAGCTTTCGGGCCCAATTTACCAGGTGCAGCAGGCCCTCGCCGTGGATCCCGTCATCATTTGTGATGGCAATTCTCATAACCAATCCTCGTGGGTTTCTTTATAGTTTTGGACGTGCTCGTCGGCTTCCCGGAGCAAAGCCCGAATCTCGTCACCACCGTATACGGTAGCGCCGCTGGCACAGGCATGACCGCCGCCCCGGTAGTGCTCCGCTACGGTGTTGATGGGAACAAAACGGGAGCGCAGACGGACACGGATGGTCTGCTTTTCATCGCCGGTTTCGATAAAAGCTACCCAGCACAGGCAGCCGGTAATGTTTTCCAGGAAAGAAACGGCGGTGCTGGCTGTTTCCAGGGTCAGGCCAAACTGCTCCTGCATGCGCTTGGTCACCAGAATATAGGCGACGCCATGCTCGGTGATCTCCATATCCTGGTAGACCTGGGCTTTGAATTTCAGCTCCTCGAAGCTGCGCAGATACAGATGGGCATACAGCTTGTCCGTATCAATACCTTGATCCAGCAGCATACCGGCAAGGCGCATCGTGTCGCCGCTAACGGAGCGGAACTGGAACCGACCGGAATCGGTGATCATGCCGGTGTAAATATAGGTGGCGGCCTGGCGGTCGATCTTCAGCTCCTGGCGGAACGTATCGTAGAAATAGGCTACCATTTCGCACACGGAGGAGCGGTCTTCTTCTACCCAGCAGATATCTGCATAGTCATCCACAGGAATATGGTGGTCGATCTTGATCAGCTCCTTGCAGAGCTTATATTTCTGATTGGAGATTCGGGCGGCGGTGCCGGTATCCAACACGATGCCCAGAGCATCGGCGTACAGCTCGTCAGCGACGGGAGCATCCTCCGGACCCAGAAATGCCATGTATGCGGCAAAATCATCGTTGATCAGATAGATCTCCTTTTCCGGGAAGGACAGCTTCAGAATCGCTTGAAGACCTTTGGTAGAACCGGTGGCATCGCCGTCAGGACGGAAATGACGGAACAGAATGATCCTGTTGTAGGCTTTGATCTTCGCCAGGATGGCTTCCATAATGCTGAGATTCATCTTGTTTCCTCCATCATTTCATCCAGATCCCGCAGCATGGCCATAGCAGTTTCTCTGTCCGCTACGCAGGCACCGCTGGCTTTTGCATGACCGCCGCCGCCGTATTTCACGGCAATGGGATTGATATTATACTTGCCGGAGCGCAGTTCGCACAGCACGCCTGCGTCCGTTTCGGTGAAGTTGACCCAGATGTCCACCCCACGGATGTCTGCCATCGTACCGACCATACCTCTGGAAATGGAGAAGGTGTCCATGCCCAGGGCTGCGGCTTCCTCACGGGTGGTATAGATATAGGCCACATTTTTTTCGGTAAACCGGATCTTCAGTACGAATTCAGCCCGGCGGCGGATGCGGGAATAGTCGTCAGCATAGAGGTTTGCATAGATGGCGCTGACATCGAAGGGCTGCTCCAGCAGCTTAGAGGCAAGGCGGAAGGTTTTGGAAGTGGTGGCATCATAACGGAAGCGGCCGGAATCAGTAACCATACCGGTATAAAGGGACTGGGCGGCAATGGGAGGCAGCACCAGTTGGGATCGAAGCGCGAATTCCGTTACCAAACCGCAGCAGCTTTCGAAGCTGGTGTCCACCACCTCAATATCGGCGATCTGGCCGCAAAACAGATGATGGTCCATACGGACGGTCTTATCCGCCAGCCGATAGCGGTCGTCGCTGATCAGGTGGGGGGCAGAGGTATCCAGAATCACGGCCAGCGCGCCGCAATAGCACGCGTCCGGGATCTCATCCATGGTACAGTCTTCCATAAAGCTGTAGCGACCGGCACCGTCACCGACAGCGTAGATCTGTTTTTCGGGAAAATTGGCTTTCAAAATGTGCTTCATACCGATCTGGCTGCCCAAGGCATCGCCGTCGGGATTGGTGTGGCGGTGCAGAATAATGGTATCGTAAGCACGGATCGTGTCAAGAACTTGATGAAACATGGGTGTCCTCCTGGTTTTCCGGTGTGTCAAAATAGCCCTTATACTCCACACACAGGGAACTGTTTGGAAACAGATAGTGGTGCAGGTCGATGAAGTAATCATCGGTCATGCTGGCAATGTAGTCCACTACCATTTGGTTAGGTTCTGTGTTGAGATAGGGTTCGGGACGGGGATAGTGCGCTTGGTTTACATAATCTATATGGTGAGTGAAGATCGGGGAAGTTGTACAGCGATGAGTCAGATCGTCAAGCAGCTGACCGTAGATCTCAGCCATCATGGGGCGGACAATGGTATCCAATTTTGCCTGCTTGGCGGCATTGCGGTAAATCAGAGTATTATTCTCCCGCTTTGCGGTTTTCAATGCCTGGAAGTGGGCCTTATCCAGCTTGATATAGGGCTTTCCGTAGCTGTTTTCAATGAGATTGACCATCAGATTATGGATGATCTCAGCGTTGATGGTACCGATATGGGTCGTATCAAAGGCAGATTCTTCGATAATACCCACCCGGGCGGCATCCTGGCGGTCTTTTCCCAGATAGGCGATGATATCGGCGATGCGCATGACAGTACCTTCCAGAGTAGAAGGCTGCAGGAGATTGGCCTGATGCTTATCCTGGTAGCAGCGCTCAAGGATCTGGTCGAACTGCTGAAAACTTTCGATGGGCTCCGGCCAGTATTCCTCCAGCTCGATCTCGCCGTTGTGGCCGGCAATACCGGAAAGGGTCTGCAGGCTGATATTGAAAGGAAAGATCTTATCTAACACCCGGACAGAGTGGATGTTATGACTGAATCGGCGGCCGGTATAGCTGCGGTAAAGCTCATCCAGATATACCTCACCGGCGTGGGCGAAGGGAGGATGACCGATGTCATGGCCAAGGGCAATGGCTTCGATCAGATCCAGATTCAGATGCAGCGCGCTGCCGATGGTCCGGGCGATCCGGGAGACCAGCTGTACATGCAGGCTGCGGCGGGTGATATCATCGTTGCGGATCAGGGAAAAAACTTGCGTCTTGTCGGTATAGCGGTTATAATAGGGGCAGTGCATGATCTTATCGATGTCATGAACAAAGGGCGGCCGCCAAACAGTTGCGCTGTCGGTGGCAATATCCTTTCTTCGGATGACCAGACTGTCATCAAAGCCGATCCTGCGATATGTAGCATCGGCGGATTCGCGTTTCATCTGCGCTTCCAAAGCTGGAGACAGTGCGGCGTATTTTGGCATAGTACCACCTCGGATCCATGGAATGATCGTGGCTCGGGCTTAAAAGAATTATGAGCCGTACATTTCATTATACACCAAAACGGAGCGCAAGGCAAATCCTTTTTCTTCTAATCTACAAAAAATGCGGAGGATACTGTGGAACGACTATTACTGGTTGACGGCAGCAATCTGCTGTTTCAAATGTTTTACGGAATGCCAAACGCCATTGGGGATCGGGAGGGCAGAGACATCCGAGGAACCGTTGGTTTCATCGGTGCTTTGCGGAAGATCTTGCTGCGAACAAAGCCGACGCATGCAGCAGTTTTGTTCGACGGAGAGTGTGAAAACTCCCGGATCCTGGTGGATGAGGCTTACAAGGCAAACCGTCCGGATTACAGCCAGATGACCCAGGAGGAGACGCCCTTCTCACAGCTGCCCCATATTTACAAGGCACTGGACCGGCTGGGGATCTGCCATCGGGAAACGGAAACTTGCGAAACGGATGACTGGATCGCCGGGTATGCGTTGACCTACGGAAGCAGCATGGAAGTGGTGATCAGTTCCTTTGACAGCGATTACTTTCAGCTGATCAGCGAACATGTGACTGTGCTGCGTTACCGGGGGGATGCGTCGGCAGTTTGGGATACGGAAACGGTGCGGGAAAAATTGGGGATCCTGCCAGGCCAGTATGCGGGCTTTAAGGCATTGACCGGTGATAGCACCGACAATATTGCCGGGGTCGCGAAGGTCGGACCAAAGACGGCGGCAGCATTGATGAATCAGTTTGGAACGCTGGAGGCTTTGCTTGCGGCAGCTGAGCAGATCCAAAGACCTGCGCTGCGGGCAGCAATCGAATCTTCGCGGGAGCGGATCCGAAAAAACGATGCACTGATCCGGCTGGAAAACAGGACAAAGCTGCCATTTCCCATAGAAGCGCTTACATACAAGGAAGATCCTTTTTCAACCATGCAAATACTGGCGCAGATCGGGGTGCTGTAAGAAAAATAGAAATGGGCTCGGTTGATCGGGCAAGCGTCACCGGAATGCTGCCTTGGGACATAAATTGCATCGCTGCAAGGCGATAATCGTGTTATTTCCTTCGGAAATCCCAATCATTTCGATGAAATGATTGGGCGGGCGGCTAATACCCGCCCCTACGGCAGCCACGGGGAGACCCCTCGACAAAACCCAATTTACAAAGGGAAGCATTACGCGAAAAGGCATAACAAAAAAGACCGCATCCGGTTGGATGCGGTCTTTTTTGCAGAAATTGCTTAGCCCATGGCGGCGAAGCCGGCGGGGTACTGGGAAACGCCGACCTTGCTGGCGTCTTCAATATAAGTGAAGTTGGAGACGGAGAAGGTGGTGTAGGTGCCGTAGGTGCCCAGATAGAAGGAAGCCTCGGCCAGCTTGGCGACCAGAGTGCCGCGCTCGGCATCCCAGGTGTAGACACAGGTGGGCTCAGCAGTCAGAGTGACGTTGGCCTTGTCGGTGTAGCCTTCGCGGGGGATGATGTCGATGTAGGTCTTGGTCTCGCCGTCCATGAAGTACAGACGAAGGCCGCCCTCGACCTCTTCCAGGAACACATCCACGCCGGCGCTGTAGCTGGTGGAGGTGGCCAGATAGTAGCCGTCCATAGCGCCGGTGAAGTACAGAGTCTGGCCGATGCCGTTCTGCTGCACAGCGTACTTATAGGCAGTGTTCACAACAGGAGCCTCCACAACGCTGACAGGCAGAGCCACGGTAGCGAAGCCGGCGGGGAACTGGGAAACGCCGACCTTGCTGGCGTCCTCAATGTAGGTGAAGTTGGAGACGGAGAAGGTGGTGTAGGTGCCGTAGGTGCCCAGGTAGAAGGAAGCCTCGGCCAGCTTGGCGACCAGAGTGCCGCGCTCGGTATCCCAGGTGTAGACGCAGGTGGGCTCAGCAGTCAGAGTGACGTTGGCCTTGTCGGTGTAGCCCTCGCGGGGGATGATGTCGATGTAGGTCTTGGTGCTGCCGTCCATGAAGTAGACGCGCAGGCCGCCCTCGACCTCTTCCAGGTACACATCCACGCCATCGCCGGGGTTGGTGGAGGTGGCCAGATAGTAGCCGTCCATAGCGCCGGTGAAGTACAGGGACTTGCCGATCTCGTTCTGCTCCACAACATACTTGTAGGCAGTGCCAACGGCGGGGGCGTCTACAGTGCTGACAGAGACAGCGACAGTAGCGAAGCCGGCGGGGAACTGGGAAACGCCGACCTTGCTCACATCCTCAATGTAGGTGAAGTTGGAGACGGAGAAGGTGGTGTAGGTGCCGTAGGTGCCCAGGTAGAAGGAAGCCTCGGCCAGCTTGGCGACCAGAGTGCCGCGCTCAGCATCCCAAGTGTAGACGCAGGTGGGCTCAGCGGTCAGAGCAATGTTGGCCTTGTCGGTGTAGCCCTCGCGGGGAATGATGTCGATGTAGGTCTTGGTGCTGCCGTCCATGAAGTAGACGCGCAGGCCGCCCTCAGCCTCTTCCAGATATACATCCACAGCCTCCAGAGGATTCTCGGAGGAAGCCATGTAGTAGCCGTCCATAGCGCCGGTGAAGTACAGGGTCTTGCCGATCTCGTTCTGCTCCAGAGCGAACTTGTAGCCGGTGCCGACCTCGGGGTTCTCAGCAAAGGTGGTGCCGCCTGCGGCTTCCACAGCGGGGATCACATAGTTGAAGGTGACAGTCTCGGTCTTGCCCTCGGCATCTGTCAGGGTGCCGACCAGGTTGTACTGCACTTCTTCGGTGGGCTTGCTGTTCAGAATGGAAACGGTAGCGGTCTTGTCGCCATTGTCAGCAACGCTGACAGCAGCGCTGTCGCCGGCAGTGACTTCGATGGACCAGGTGACAGGATAGGTAACGCCGTCAATGGCAACAACGGAGACGACCTTGAAGTCTCTGGTGTAGGCAGTGCCGTTGTTTTCCTTGTACATAGCCTGCAGGTAGGCCTTGGCGTCAGCCAGACCGTTGGTCTTGGGAGCGCCGGTGGTGGAGGGAGCTTCCGTGCCGTTGCAGCCTGCGAAGAGGCCCAGAGCCATGGTCAGCAGCAGAAGCATTGCAATAATCTTCTTCATACAAAACTCCTTTTAAAACGTTAATTATGAACGGTAATATCGTTTGCGGAGAATACCTTGATCTGATAGGTGCCGTCGAAATAATCTACGATACCCTGCACATCAATGGTCTTGCCCAGGTAGGCATCTTCGGTGATCAGATTGCCGCTTTCGTCCAGGAGGACTACGGTGCGAACGGAAACCGTCACGCCGTTTGCCTCACAGGTAAGGGTCATAGCACCGTTGGAGGAGCTTTCCTCATTGTTGGTGGTATACACGTCCTTGACAAAGAGGTTTTCCATCTTGAGAGAGGTGCTCATAGCCAGCTGGGCATAGGGAAGCGTGGTAACGGTTTCGTCCACCACTACTTCCACGGTGCCGTTGACAAAACGGTCCGGATCCGTCAGCACAAAGGCGGGAGTATGCCCCTCGCTGAGCTTCTGGATATTACTGGGATCCTTGGGCTTCATGGAGCGGTAGGTCAGGCCGGAGACCTGCCAGGTTCCGCCGGTCTCGTAATACTGCACAGTACCTACGATGCGGACCTCATTGCCTACGTTCAGAATCTGGATACCGTCGCCGTTCAGACCGTAGCCGTAATAGACGCTCATGCCGTAGTACATGTCGGTTTCGGAATCGTAGACTTCTACGTAGACGCTCTGGTTGCTGTTGGTGGTAACTACGCCGTTAAACGCGACCTTCAGACCGTTGTAGTCCTCTACATTGGTGCGCAGCTCCTTCAGATCCAGCTCGATGGCCTCACCATAATAGAAATCGGGGTCCTTTTGGCCGGAATGGACGTTCAGCTTCAGCGCTCTTGCCTGAGAGATGGCGGACTGGGCGAAGCTGCCGTAAATGTTATTGCCGGAGTTGGAGGCGATGGCCAGACCATTCTGGAGGATCTCCAGATTCAGATTGCGGTAATCATCTGCTTCTGCGGTCTTATACCAGACCCAGACCAGATAGCGGCCACCGGTAGAATCGGCATTCCACTCGCTGGTGTCGGACTCCAGAATAATAGAAACGGCATTTTTCAGCTTCTCCTTGGTGAAATTGGAGGCAGCCTTACCGTATTCCTCGATCTTGCCGGTAGATTCGGGGGTGTTGATGGCCAGGAAACGGGCCTTTAATACACCGCCGGGCATTACTTCTTCGGGAACGTTAAAATGGACTGTATCACCGTCCACAAAGGTTTTTACGGTGACCTCCTGCTTCAACGTGGAGGATTCCATGTCCAGCTTGACGGCTGCGGCATAGTCTACAACATCGATATTCGCAGGAGCCGTGGTGGTCACCCCGGGGTCCGAGGTGACACAACCAGCCAAACAGCCCATCAACAGGCAAACGACCAGAAGAAGGGCATTCAGCTTGTACTTGCTCATCTGTTGCATTCCTGGATGGCGTTAGCAAACAGCTCGTCCAGCATAGCATCCACATTACCCTTGTCATCGGAGGTGAAGGCAGACTGCATCAGCAGGCCGACCTGGTCACGGGCGGTGGAAGAACCGTTGAAAGCGGGGGAGGTGTAGTAAGCCTTCTCCTGCTCCAGGCAGACCTTGGCGGACAGGGCAGTAATGAAGTCGCCGCCGTCAGCGTTGTTCAGATAATCGGCATAGACCTCGTTCTGGGCAACGGACTTCAGAACGGGAACGTAACCGGAAGCCATGGAGAACTCAGCCTGGAACTCAACAGTGGTGGTCAGGTACTTGACGAACAGCCAGGAAGCGATGACTTCCTGAGGATTGGCATCCTTGAAGATGCACAGGCTGGGACCCTGGGAGATGACCTTGGGGTTCTCAGCATTGACCTGGGGAATGGTAGCAATGCCCACCTCGAAGGGGTACTCATTGTTGACCATAGCAGGTCTCTGGTGGGTAGCACCGGCGGAGGAGCCGATGGACATGTAGCTGCGGGTGCCTGTCTGTGCAATGAACAGGCCGGAGGTGTAAGCGCCGTAGATCTCCTGGGTGGTGATATAGTCATTCTGATACCACTCGCGGAACTTCTTGACGAACTGCTTGTTGGCATCGTTGTTGAACAGGAAGTGGTCGTCACCGGAGGCGGTGGTGTAGGGGTTGCCATACTGCTCGGTCATGGTAATGAACCAGTTGGCCTCGGAGTCATAGCCCAGGGGGATGCAGTTGGGGTCAATGGTCTTGATCTGTGCGCACAGAGCTTCCAGCTCGTCCCAGGTCTTGGGAACGGACAGGTTGTTAGCATCAAAGAAGGTCTTGTTGTAGTACAGGACCTCAGTGGACTTGCTCATGGGCAGGGTGTACATCAGGCCGTCGCCGAACTGCTTGCCTTCGTTGTAGTAGCCTTCAATGAAGTCAGCGATCTGTGCTTCGGTCATACCCAGAGTTTCGGTGGTGCCGTCAGCACGCTTGACCTCGATGTCGCTGGCGATCAGGTCGTCCAGAGTCACAACAGCGCGGGCGATGTTGTACAGGGCAACGTGGTCGGGGTAGCAGTAAGCAATGTTGGGCTGGTTGCCAACAGTCAGCTCGGTCTTGATCTGGTCACGGACATCGTCGTAGCCGCCAACCTGCTCGTGCTCGATGTGAATGTTGGGGTACAGCTTGTTGAACTCCTCAATGTAGGGGTTCAGGACATCGGTCAGGTTGGAACCCATGGTGTGGTAGAACTTGATGGTCACTTCGCTGCCATCGTAACCGCCCTCGGGGATCTCAAAGTTACCGGCGAGCACAGCGTTGCCACCGCCCTGGCAGCCTGCCATGGCGAAAACGCCCAGCAGCATGCTGACCAGAAGAAGAATGCTTACGATTTTCTTTTTCATAATGTTTTTCTTTCTTCCTTCCTCAGATAATTAATATGTTACAGCCATAATGGCTATTAACCTTTGATACCGCTGCGGCTTACGCCCTTCATGATATACTTTCTCAAGAAAATGAATACCAGGAACAGCGGGGCGGACACGATGGCAACAGCTGCCATCTGTACGGGATAGTTAACATCACCGGTGGTGGCGGTAAAGGCGTTTCGCAGGCCGTTGGTGATCATGCGGTGCGCTTCGTCGTTGGCAACCAGACGGGGCCAGACATAGGAGTTCCAGGCACCCATCATTTTCAAAATGGTGATGGAGATCAATGTGGGCATGGCCAGAGGGATCATGACCTTCCAGAGGTACTTCAGGTCGCCGCAGCCGTCTACCTTGGCCGCCAGATATAGTTCGTTGGGAATCTGCATGAAGTTCTGACGCAGCAGGTAGATATAGAAGACGGATACCAGGAAGGGGATGATCAGCGCCTCAAAGGACTTCATCCAGTTCAGACTGTTGATAGTGGCGTAGTTGGTGATGGTGAACAGCTCACCGGGGATCATCATGGTAGCCAGCAGGGCACCGAACATCAGATCCTTGCCCTTAAACTCCAGCCGGGCAAAGGCAAAGGCGCTGAGTACGGTGATCACCAGAGACAAAACTGTGGATACAATGCCGACATATGCGGTGTTCAGGAACAGGCGGCCCAGACTGGCTTGTGTGAAGGCTTCGGCATAGTTCTGCCAAACGATCACCTTCGGCCAGAAGGTAGGAACGTTCTGGCGGTATTCCTCCAGTGTTTTCAAAGAGGAAATGATCATCCAATAAAAGGGGAACAGCACGATCAGCGCCATGATCAGCAGAAAGGCATAGGTGCCGACCTTTACGGCGGCTTTCAGGATGCGCTGCTGGACAGAGACGCTCTGGAGGTCCTTTTCCTGCATAACAATATCTTTTTTCTTTGCCATGACAGTACCTCCTTAATAATGGACGCTGCGCTTGCTGACGGCGCTGTTGATCATGGTCACGATCAGAATGATCACAAACAGGATCAGCGCGGCAGCACTGGCGACACCATAGTCCGTATCCGGCAGGACCTGGTAAATATAGCCGACCATGGTGTTCAGACTGTACGGTGCGCCGACAGGACCCATCTTTTCACCGAAGATACCGTCGATGCTGGAGTATTCCTTAAAGCCGCCGATAAAGCCGGTGATGATAACATAGGCCAGCATGGGGCTCAGCAGCGGCATGGTGATGCGGGTGAAAACTCTTCTGCGGGAGGTGCCATCCACACGGGCAGCTTCATAATACTGCTTGTTGATGCTCTGCAGACCACCCAGAAGGATCAGGATCTTAAAGGGAAGGGCGTTCCAGATGATATACACGGTCATAACCGCGATATTTGCCCAATAGCTGGACTGGGCGTTGATCCAGTTGATAGGCTCGCCGCCGAAGAACATGATCACATTATTGACGATGCCCCAGGTGTCGGCGCTGCTGCCGTCGGGCCGCAGACCGATGATGTTGAACATGGCCGCGAATACCATGCCGATGGCGATGGAGTTGGTCACGTAGGGCAGGAAGAAGATGGTCTGCAGGAACCGCTGCAGGCCCTTGATGGAATTCAGGGCTACGGCGATCAGCAGGGCCAGAAGGGTGGAGAGGGGAACGGTAAGGACAGTCAGAAGCATGGTGTTCTTCAAGCAGGTGAGGAAATCCTTATAGGTCAGCACCTTGATGAAGTTACCGATGCCTACATTGTAGGTTGCGCCCCAAGTGGCTTCCAATGCGTTGTAATTTTCCAGGAAGGCCAGACGCACGGTATTGATAATAGGCCAGACTGTAAAGATCAGCAGCAACACAATGGCAGGCGACAGATACAGCCAGGCTTTCCACTGTTGTTTACTATCTACCATATTATTTCACCTCGAAACGGATTCTTTCCTCAGTATCCTTGTTGAAGATAAATACCTTATGGGGTTTCAAGGAGAAACGGACCTCTTCCTTAGTGGTGTCGATCTTAATGTCGGAGTTGATGATGGAGCGGACGACGGGATTCAAAGAAGCGGGATTGGTGGAAACCACGCTGGAGTCGCGGCCCATGACCTCTACGTTGCTGAGCTTGCAGTGCAGGGGACCTTCCGCATCGGGGGTAAAGCCTTCGGGGCGGATACCGATATATACATCCTGGTCGGCGACGCCGGGGACATCCAGGACCGTATCCTCGCCGATGATCAGCTTGCCGGCCTTAACGGTGCCTTCAAACACGTTGATGGGAGGTGTGCCCAGGAACTTGGCAACGAACAGGTTGGCGGGATCGTCATATACTGCCTGGGGCTCACCGATCTGCTGCACAACGCCCAGCTTCATGACCACGATCATATCGGAGATGGACATAGCTTCTTCCTGGTCGTGGGTGACGAAGATGGTGGTGATCTTGGTCTCACGCTGGATGCGGCGGATCTCTTCGCGGGTCTGCAGTCTCAGACGGGCATCCAGATTGCTCAGCGGCTCATCCAGCAGCAGGACACGGGGCATCTTGACCAGTGCACGGGCAATGGCAACACGCTGCTGCTGACCGCCGGACATTTCGCTGGGCTTGCGGTCCATCAGGTCTTCGATCTGGACCAGCCGGGCTGCCTCATAAGCACGCTCCAGCATCTGCTCTTTGGACAGCTTGTCTGCGCCCTTCAAATTCTGCAGGGGGAAGAGGATATTCTGCTTGACGGTCATGTGGGGGTACAGTGCGTAGTTCTGGAAAACCAGACCGATGCCTCTGGCCTCGGTGGGCAGCTCGGTCACATCATCATCGCCGAAGAAGATCTTACCGGAGGTGGGCTTCTGCAGGCCGCTGATCATGTACAGCGTGGTGCTTTTGCCGCAGCCGGAGGGGCCCAGCAGGCCGATCAGTTTGCCGTCGGGGATGGTGAAGTTGAAATCATTCACCGCCACAACTTCTTCGTTGGATTTTTTATTGCGGCTGGGGAAGATTTTCGTCAGATTCTGCAAAACAACTTTCATACGGTTCCCTTCCTATATCAATTTATTTGATGACAGTATTTGCAAACGCGCAAGCGCGGAATTGCCTTTGTTAGTAGGATTGCCGGGCGGCCTTTTCGGCAGCTACCTGCTTTTGGTAAGCAATCAGCTCTTCCGTAGTGCGGAAGATCATCTGGCTGGATAGATCCACGGTGACGGTATTGGCCAGATAGTCGTGGATCACCGAATTGGTGCGGCTGACGATCAGAAGAATGATCTGCAGCAAACCGATCAAAGCCACGATAATGGGGCCGACGATACCGATAATGCCCCAGAAGATCATCATTACGATCAGCACAGGGATCATGGTTTCGATGGTATACTTACCAAGGACGGTACGCACAAACAGGGAAACGGCATTCAGCTGCACACCGTCGGTGCGCATGACCGCAATGGCAAAGATCTTCTTACCAACGGTCTGCCCGTTTTTCAGCCACAGGGGTACAGCGAATTCCAGAAGCAGGAAAGCAAACAGAATGCCCAAGGAGGTGATCATCAACGAAAGCTGGATCAGCATATTATAGGCATATACAGCGTTTTTGTCGGCGATCAGACTGTTGTATGCGGCATCATAGTCTGCACGCTGCTGCTCAGTCAGGGCACTATATTCATCCGGGGAAACATCAAATTGGATGCCGTATTGCGTTTCGTACTTTGCGTAGGCGTCGCTGAGGGTCTGGTTATAGCCGTCAAAGCCAAGCATGGCAGACAAGGCAAAGGCAAAGCCTACTGCGACAATGACCAGCAAAATAGCGTCCAGCAGCCATGCGGAGATCCGCTTGGTCATACTGGCTTTTTGTAAATCATAGATCATAGAAAAATCCTTTCGGACACGCAAGGTAAGGCATGATTCGGTGCCCCAAACCATACCATGATATTTATAACACAAAATTCTCAATAAATCTACAGGAAAATTGCATATTACAAAAGAAATTATCCGTTAATTTTCGGGGAAAATGGATCAGCCATGGACCGCAGCTGCTGCCAGAATGTCAAAGGGATCCGGGCAGCGCCGGTGACGGTCCCGAGTTGTACATCCGGCTTGTTGGTGCCGTGATAATCACTTCCGCCGCTGGGCAGCAGACCGAAGCGTTGGGCCAGCTGGGATGCATGGGCGGTGGCGGAATGGTCGTAGCGGCTGTAGAGGGTCTCCATACCCACAAGACCTGCAGGTACCGCGAAATGCAGAAACGCTTCCGTGGTTGCTGCATCCATAGTCAGCAAGGGGTGTGCCAGAACGGGGATCGCGCCCAATGTCCGGATCCTGGTGATGATCCGGGTAGCTTCCGGCCATTTGGGCGGCTGATACAGCCCATGCTTGGGTGACAGTAAAGTGGAAAAAGCTTCCCGGATGGAGGCTGTGTACCCCAGCCGTGTCAGCTCTGCCGCAATATGAGCCCGGTTGATGTAGCCGTTGGGGCTTTGGGCTTTCAATGCATCGTAGTCGATGAAAATACCCCGCAGGCGCAGGTTTTCGATAAGTGTCCGGTTGGCGGCTTCTTTTTGACGGATCCCTTCGGCCAGCATTTCCTGAATGGGCGCATAAGCTCCGGCAGGCAGACCCAGGGCCAGAATGTGAAGCTCCAGATCGGCATAAGTGGTAGAAAATTCAATACCCGGTATGGCCTCTACGGTACTGTCTTTGGCTGCGTCCAGGAACTCCGGCAGTCCGGCGATGGTGTTATGGTCACATAGGGCCAGAGCAGAAAGTCCGAGCTGCTCTGCCTGCCGGATCAATTGGGTGGGGGTGTCGGTGCCGTCAGAAAACACCGAGTGCACATGCAGATCGCAAGTGGCATTCATAGGATCCATGCTCCTTCTTTGGGATAAGATCCCCGGCGGCAAGGAAACCGCCGGGGGAGAGAGAATCAGTTCAGTTCAGCAGCAGCGCGCTGGGCTGCAAGGGCGGCCTTATAGCGCTCCAGATATGCAGCAAACCCGGCAACACCCTTAGGATCCGGGTCAGCGCAGGTGCTGACGGCATTGGCAAAGACTCGCTTGGTCACATAGTCCTCCAGAGTCTCATCCGCTTCCTTGCGCTGCATGTAGGAAGCAAGCAAAGCCATGCCCCAGGGGCCGCCTTCACCGGCAGTCTCCATAGTGGTGATGGGCAGATCCAGAGCATCCGCCAGCAGCTGCTGGCCCACACCGGGGGTTTTGAAGAAACCGCCGTGGCCCAGCAGACGGTCGCTTTCCACGCCCTCCTCAAAGCGGAGCATGTCCATGCCGAGCTTTAAAGTGGCAATGGCACCGTTGAGCTGACTGCGCATGAAGTTGGCAATGGTCAGCTTGCTGTCGGGCAGACGCACTACCATGGGGCGGCCTGTATCTACCTTGACCACGGGCTCGCTGGCGAAGTAGTTAAAGCTGATGATGCCGGAACAGTCCGTGTCACCTTCCAGGGCTTTGCGGAACAAGGTAGGGTAGAGGGTGTTCAGGTCTACGGGCCAGCCCATGGCACGGGCTGCGTCTGCGATCAGATTCACCCAGGCATCGATCTCCGAGGTGCAGGTGTTGGCATGTGCCATGGCAACGCTCTTGCCGGAAGGGGTGGAGACCACGTCGATCTCCGGGTAGTAATTTTTCAAAGGCCGCTCCAGCACCTGTAGGGAGAATGCGGAAGTGCCTGCGGACACGCTGCCTGTTCTGGGAAGCACAGCGCCGGTGGCGACCATGCCGGTACCGGCGTCACCCTCCGGAGGACACATGGGGATACCGGGTTCCAGCGTACCGCTTTCATCCAGAAGGGCGGCACCGGCAGCGGTCAGACTGCCTGCCTGGACACCGGCGGGCAGCACCTTGGGCAGGATCTGGCGGATCGTCCAGGGGAGGCCCCTGGGAGCGATGAGTGTATCAAATTTATCCAGGCAGGCGGCATCGTAATCCTTGAGGGTATCATCATAGGGGAACATGCCGGAGGCTTCGCCGATGCCTACTGCATGGACACCGGTAAGCAGATAGTGGATATAGCAGCTCAGGGTAGCCAGCCGGGCCACATCCTTTACATGTTCTTCCCCATTCAGAATAGCCTGATACAGGTGGGCGATGCTCCAGCGCTGGGGAATATTAAAATGAAACAGTTCCGTCAGCTCCTGGGCGGCGGCGGGGGTCATGGTGTTGCGCCAGGTGCGGAAGGGCGCCAGCTGGTTACCGGCTTGATCAAATACCAGATAGCCGTGCATCATGCCGGATATACCAATGGCGGCAACCCGGCGCAGGCTCTGGCCGAATTTTGCTTCTGCATCCTGCTTCAGCTCCCGGAAACATGCACGGATACCGGCAATGGCATCCTCCAGACGATAGGTCCAGACGCCGTTTTCCAGTCTGTTTTCCCAGCTGTGAGCGCCGGAGGCTACTACTTGATGGTTTTCATCGATCAGCACGCCCTTGATCCGGGTAGAACCCAGCTCGATACCGAGGATCGTATTTTGCAAATCCATAGTTGACTCCTTTTTTGGAAAAGCCTCCCATCTGGGAGGCTTTTCGGTGTGGTTACTTAGATCTTGGGGGCGTTGGCCAACAGGTACTTCTCGGCTTCGGGGCACCAGAGGTTATTGTTAGCCTTGCACATCTTGTCCAGCTCAGCGAACAGAGGATCGGTCTTGCCCAACTCCTCAAAATCGGAGATAGCAGCAAGAGGCAGGTCAATCTGGGTGTAGATCAGCTTCTTACCGCCGGGGATCTTGGGCAGGTTCAGGGTGGTGTCGATAACAGTGTTCAGACCGCCGATGTGGGTGACCAGAGCGGAGGGATTCAGACGGCCGGCGTTCATCATTTCGATGGCTTCCTGCATGTCGTTGGTGTTGCCGCCGGAGGTGCCTACCACATGGGTGTACAGGTAGTGTACATTGTACCAGTTGAAGGGAGCCTTGAACTTGTTGTCGGTGGGGCCGGCGAAGAAGTTCAGACAGCCGTCAAAGCCCAGAATGTCATCAGCCTGCTCGATAACGGGCTTGACAGGGGCAAAGCAGACCACATCGTCGTAGCCGGTGCCGCCGGTCAGGCTGCGCAGGTACTCGGTGGCGTTTTCCATGCGGGTGTTGACGTAGTGCAGCTCAATACCGTACTTGGCAGCTTCTTCTACCGTGTAGATGGAAGCGGCGCGCTCCAGACGGGCCTCGTCGATGTCGGTGATGACCAGCAGGCTGGGACGGCGGTCGCAGTGGATGGCGTAGTCAATGGCAGCCAGACCCATGGGACCGACGGAGGCCAGCAGGCACATCTTGCCGCCTTCCTTGATGCCCATTTCGTGGATATAGGAACCGGCCTTGGTGTGGTACATGGCATGGAAGGTGCCGATGACGCAGCTCAGGGGCTCAGCCAGAGAGCCGTAGTAGTAAGTATCGGAGTTGTAGGGCAGCAGGCAGTTTTCCAGCAGGGTCTCAATGGGCACATTGCCGTACTGGGCGTCGCCGCCGCAGAACTGGTAGGAGTAGCCGGGAGCCATCTGGGAACCCTTGTGGTAGTGTGCGGGCTGGATAACAAACTTGTCGCCGACCTTGTACTTGTGCTTCCAGTTTTCACCCACTTCTACGATGTCGCCGCAGAATTCGTGGCCTACGATGGTGGGAGTCTCGTCGCAGCGGTCGGGTACGCGCTTGTGGTCGCCGCCTTCTACAGCAGCTTTGTAAGAGGACATGCACAGGCTGTCGGAGACAACGCGGATGCGCACATCATCGGGGCCTACGTCGGGCAGGTTGACTTCATCCAGACGAAGATCCATCTTGCCGTGGATGCGGACTGCTTTTGTAATCATATGAAATTCCTCCTAAGAAATTTTTTTACTGCTTTTCGTGCTCAATGAGCTTCCAGGTGGCATCGATCAGGTTCTGGAAGAGGGGGTTTTCCATGGCCTTGATCACGAAGCTCTGCCGGGGAGAGTTGATATCTTCACCGGAGATCTGGAACATGCCATAGCTGTCACACAGACCACGCAGACGCGTGAGCTGGGCGGGGGTGTTCCGGGTGGGCATATAGGTGACGGCAGTGACGCCTTCTTCCTTCAAACACTCGAACACATCATCCAGATAGTCATCTTCAAACTTCTGAGCCTTCTTATCGCCGGTAACACTGTCACCCACGTCGCCCAGGTAGGCATAGCACAGGTAAGCATCGATCTGCTTACACAGCTTGACCATGTCGGGCAGCTTGGGGCATTCGTCGGTAGCGTCGATAAAGATCTTGGGAACGAAAGTGCCCTTCAGCATACCCAGAACATCGTATTCATAGAAGGGGTACTCGGTGTCCAGAAGCATATTCTTCTGCTTTTCAGACAGGGTCATGCCTACACTTGTCAGCTTATCGATCATACCCTGGCCCTTGCCCACCTGCTTGACCAGCTCAATGGCCAGTGCGTACATCAGATGACGCTCGGTCACGCCGCCATTATCATGGGCTTCGGAAAGAGGCAGTACATCCCGGTCATAATCCAGAGAAACGCCGACCAGCTCATTGATTTTCTCGATCATCTTCCGGTTACGGGCGTGGCGGGCGGCCTGGTAGGGTTTAAAGAACTCGGTCAGCACATCGATCTTATCGTGGGGAACGGACTGAATGGTCATGTAGCTGACACCGACCTGGTCGGGGTTGTTGGTGCGGCGGCCCTCCAGGCGGGTGCCGTCCATGGAAATGCGGGCTTCCATGCCGATGGTCACGGGAATATCCACCAGCTTGGCAGCTTCCAGGAACTCCCGGGCACCGGAGATGGAATCATGGTCGATGATACCGGCGGTGCACAACCCCTCCATACGGGCGGCATATACCGCGGCAGTGGGGGAGTAGGGGGAGAAGGAGTAGGTAGTGTGGATGTGATTATTGATGTACTGGGGAACCATGGGCGGGAAGGTGGTATTCTTCAGGACCTCCGCCAGGTTAGCCAGACGCTCCTCCTTGGTAGGGGCGTTGAGCTTGTTAAGAACAGCAATATCGATCATGGCGTTCTCCTTAGTTCAGCATGACCTGACCGCCGGTAACGGGGATCGCCTGGCCGGTCTCATACTTCTGCTCCACGCAGTACATGACAGCACGGGCCACGTCGATGGGCAGACAGCCGCGGTTCATGGGAACCTTGGACTCATAGAAGCGGCGCACGTCCTCTACAGTCTTGGCACCGGGGACCTTACCGGCCTGCAGATACTGGATGAATAGGCCGCGGACGGGATCGCTCCACAGGGGGCCATCCAGGTAGTTGCCGGGGCAGATAGCGTTGACCTTCACGTTGTATGCGGTCATTTCCAGAGCGAAGCTCTGCACCAGGCCGATGGCACCGAACTTAGAGCCGGCGTAGGCAAAATTCTTGTTGGAGCCTTCCAGGCCGGACTTGGAGGACATGGCGATGATGTCAAACATAGCTTCGGGATCTGCCTCGTGCTGGGCCTCCATGATGATAGCGGCGTACTTGGCGCACAGGAACAGACCGGTGTAGTTGATGGCGGTGACAAACTCAAAGTCCTTCTGCTCGAAGGTAGCCAGAGGGCCGCTGCGGACGACACCGGCGTTGGCTACCATGATGTCCAGACCGCCGAAGCGCTCCACGGTCTGCGCAACCAGCGCTGCGACGCTCTCTTCATTAGAAACATTGACAGCAATGGCGCAGGCACGCTCACCCATCTCAGCAGCTACCTGCTCAGCCAGGGTCTGGTTCATATCGGCAATGATGATGGTAGCGCCTTCTTTGTACAGCTCTTCGGCGATGCCTTTGCCGAAGCCCTGTGCGGCACCAGTGACGATGGTGATCTTACCTGCCAGACGGCCGGTGCCGGCGGGCCGGACATGGATCTTTTCCTTGGCAATTTCCTGCCACTTGGTCATATCTACGCTCATGATTCCATTACTCCTTTTTAATATGTATTACAAAAGTTCTAAAAGCTTACGGTATGCATTCTCCCAGGCTGCCGTATGATTGGGCTTCCAGGTCTGCACATTTTCGGAGTTGCGCACCACTTGGCGCAGCTCAGCCAGGTCCTTGATATCGCCCATAGCCATGGCCTGGGTCAGAAGGTTGCCTATGGCGGCACCTTCGACGGGGCCGGTGACCACTTCACGGTCCAGTGCATCGGCGATCAGCTGATCCAGGAACTTGTTGTTGATGGGACCGCCGACGATATTCAGAGAGTCGATGCGCTGGCCCTTCATCTTTTCCAGACCCTCCAGAGCGCAGCGGTACTTCAGTGCCAGGGATTCGTAGACGCAGCGGGCGACCTGGCCAACAGTCTCGGGAACGGGCTGGCCGGTTTTGCGGCAGAAGTCCTGGATCTTCTTTTCCATGTTGCCGCCTGCGTAGAATTCGGGGGAGTCGGGGTTGATGATGGAGCGCAGAGGTTCGGCCTGCCGAGCCTGCACGACTATCTCATCCCAGCTGATATTCATGCCGCTCTTGAGCCAGTCCCGGCGGCACTCCTGGATGATCCACATGCCTATGATGGTGTTTAGAGGACGGAAGGAACCCTGAATGGTGCCTTCATTGGAGAAGTGTGCGGCAGCGGCTTCGGGGCTTAAGTCAGGCTTATCCATCTCCGCGCCGAACAAAGACCAGGTGCCGGAGGAGCAGAAAGCAAAGCTGCCCGTGCCGGGGATGGCGGCGACGGCGGAGGCGGTGTCATGGCTGCCAACGGCGACGAAGGCGGCAGGGTTGATGCCCAGCTCTTCGCAGATCTCCGGACGCAGGTGGCCGCGGACGGTGCCGGTGGCATCGATCTTAGTGAAAATATGCTTAGGCAGGCCCAGTTCCTCGATGGTCTGCCAGTCCCAGTCCTTGGTGGTGGGATTGTACAGCTGGGTGGTGGTAGCGATGGTATACTCCGTGCCCTTGTTTCCTGTGAGGAAATAGCCCAGCAGATCGGGGGTCAGGAGCATAGTTTCTGCCATTTCCAAAGCTACATCGCCTTCCCGCTTTCTGCGGTAAAGCTGGTAGAGGGTGTTAAAGGTCAGGGTCGTGTCGATGCCGGTGCGTGCATACAGTACATCCGCGGGGATCTTCTCAGTAACGGCATCGATATCCTCTTGGGTACCCAACCGATAGGAGCGGGGAACACCACACAGATGGCCGTTTTTGTCCAGCAGGCCGTAGTCAACGCCCCAGGTATCGATGCCGAAGGCATCCAACGGCCCGAAGCCACCCTGCTGGAAGGCAAGCAAACCCTGCTTCAGCTGGTTGTAGAGGTAGGGGGTATCCCAGTAGTAGACACCGTTCATCTCTACGTAGTTGTTTTCAAAGCGGTGCAGCTCCTGCATGGTGATTTTTTCGCCGTCAAAGCGGCCTAAAATCGCTCTGCCGTTGCTTGCGCCCAGGTCAAATGCCAGATAGTTTTTGATCTTTGCCACAATACAACCTCCTGCCATGTACGATTACAAGAAAATAGAGCCTGGAAGATCGCGGGTTCACAGCTCAACGCCGCGGATAGACATGTATCTGCAGCGTTCAACAGCGAACATTACTGCCCAAACTCCATTATAGCACAATATGCCAAAAAAGGAAATGGGAAAATACAGATTATTTATAAAAATTTCCATCCGGTGAAGCACCAATGCCGAGTTCACCGCCGAAGGTCCGGGCTGTATATGAGGGAACACAAATTTCAGTTTGTCTGGCTGTTTCACTTCCGTGATTTGTAGGGAAGGGTCTTGACCCTCCCTTGCTCTTTCTACCTCCGCACCTACGGGTACGATGTGTGCGGAAACGGAATCGGCTTTTTGCCCCAAAAGAAGCTGTTGGAACATGATACTTTCTCTCCGGCGAGAAAGTATCAAGTCGGATCGTAGCCATGTCGTTCTGTGAGCCAAGGAGTTGGCTGTGGGTGTTGTCTTCCTAAGACCGCTT
>JAZUQE010000201.1:0-9461 GCA_045605575.1 Faecousia sp.
AGCCGTTTTGAAGTGACCAACGTACAGAAAGATAAGGGCGGCAAGTATCTGCACCACGGCAAGATGACCGTCGGCACATTGAAGGTGGATGACCTTGTCTGTGCGGCCATCGATGTGGAACGCCGTAAAGCTATCATGCGCGCCCACTCCGCTACGCATCTGCTGCAGAAGGCTCTGGTCAGCGTGCTGGGTGACCATGTGCATCAGGCAGGCTCTTTGGTGGAGCCCGACCATCTGCGCTTTGACTTTACGCACTACTCCGCTATGACGGCTGAGGAGCTGGCTAAGGTAGATGCCATCGTGCAGGCGGCTGTTCTGGAAGGCTACGGCATTGAGACCAAAGAAATGCCCATCGATAAGGCAAAGGAAATGGGCGCGACTGCCCTGTTCAGCGAAAAGTACGGTGATACCGTTCGTGTGGTCAATATGGGCGGCTACTCCATTGAGCTGTGCGGCGGTACCCACCTGGACAATACGGCCAAGGTCGGTCCCTTCCGCATTGAGAGCGAGGGAAGCGTGGCTTCCGGTGTGCGCCGAATCGAGGCTATTACCGGCAAGGCTTGTCTGGAGGAGATGGAGCTGACCCGCCAGAGAGTGTACAATGCCTGCGCAATTCTGAAGACCAAGCCCGCTGAGCTGGCTGCCAAGCTGGAAAGCCAGGTAGAGGAGATCAAGGGACTAAAGCGGGCTATTGAAAGCTTCAAAGCAAAGGAAGCCGCCGGTGAGGTGGACCGCTTCCTGTTCAGCGCCCACAATGTAGGCGGACTGAAGGTGCTGACAGCCACCATTCCCGATGCCGATGCCAACAAGCTGCGCCAGATGGGCGACATGCTGCGGGATAAGGACGCAAGTGTGGCGGCGGTATTGGCTGCAGTGAATGGGGACAAGCTGACCTTCCTTGCTGTGTGCGGTAAGGACGCTGTCAAGGCCGGCGTGAAGGCCGGTGACCTGGTCAAGCAGGTTTGCTCTGCTTGTGGCGGCAGCGGCGGCGGTAAGCCGGATTCCGCTATGGGCGGCGGCAAGGATGTCATGAAGCTGGACAATGCTTTGGCGATGGTGGACGACTTCGTGGCTGCAAAGGTAAACTAAACCGGATTTATATGCGAAGGGCGCTGCTGCGGCGGCGCCCTTTTTTAAAAAAGGAGGAGGGATACGGCATGTGGATACTGGTTTGGCTCAGCATTGGCTTTGCTGTATCCTGCGCATTGGGTGTATGGGTGCTGGGAATAAAGGTGCTGTATGTGGGTGCGGCGGGGGTAGTGTGCCTGCTTGCCCTGCTGCTATTGCTGCGCAGGCAGCTGAAATGGCTGAAACTTCTGTCTGCACTCCTACTTGGCCTTGCTTTTGGCAGCATATGGTTTTCAGCCTATGATATCCAGATGCTGCTGCCCTTGAGGAAAATCGAAGGAACGACCAAAATGCTGGAGATCACGGTAACGGACTACAGCTATCAGACACAATATGGGATCGGTGCGGATGGAGTAACCGTTCTAAACGGAAAGCAGTATTCTCTCCGGTTTTATATGGACGATGGGGTGCAGCTGAATCCGGGAGATACAGTGACAGGCAGCTTCTCACTGCGCTACACCGCACCGGGTGGCAAAGAAAAAGCGACCCATCACAGTGCAAATGCCACCTTCCTACTGGCCTACCCAGAGGGGGAAGCTGCGATTTTCCGGGCAGAGGGCCTGAACTGGCGATATGTTCCGGCCTGGGTGCGTCGGCAGATACAGGGACGCTTGGAAGAGTTATTTGATGCGGACGCGGCGGCTTTTCTCAAGGCACTGCTGCTGGGAGACACCTCGGGGATGGACTACGAAACGCAGACCGAGCTGTCCGTAAGCGGAATCCGCCATGTGGCGGCGGTATCCGGGCTGCATGTGTCGATCTTACTTTCAGCGGTTTATCTGCTGCTGGGCCGCAACCGCTATGTGGGTTTGGCGGTTGGGGTGCCGCTGCTGGCGTTTTTTGCTGCCATTGCAGGATTTTCTCCCTCTGTGATCCGGGCCTGCGTGATGCAGACGCTAATGCTTTTGTCGCTGGTGGTTAACAAGGAGTACGATCCACCGACGGGACTGTCTTTCGCGGTGCTGGTGATGCTGATAGCCAATCCGGTGGTCATTACTTCTGCGAGCTTCCAGCTTTCTGTCAGCAGTGTGGCGGGGATATTCCTGTTTGGCAAAAGGATCCAGAGCTGGTTGCTGGACGAAAAGCGCCTGGGAAAGTATCAGAAACAAAAGAGACGATTCCGCTTTTTGACGGGTGTTTGCGGTTCTGTATCGATCTCTTTGGGTGCGATGGTGCTGACGGTGCCGCTGACGGCCTGGTATTTCGGCACGGTAAGCCTACTGAGTGTAGTGACAAATCTGCTTTGCCTATGGTTGATCACCTTTGTTTTTTGCGGTGCGCTGGTGGTATGCGTAGTGGGTGCGGTATGGCTGCAGGCCGGAAAGGTGCTTGGGTGGTTGCTGACCTGGCCGGTGCGGTACATTCTGACGGTTTCAAAGGGAATCGCGGCGGTTCCGTTCGCGGCGGTGTATACAAAAAGTGCGTACATTGTCATTTGGTTGGTATTTTGCTACTGCCTGCTGGCTGTGTTTATGCTCAGCAGGCGGAAACAGCCGGTGCTGCTGTCTGGATGCGCAGCTTTGGGGTTATGTGTGGCCCTGCTGGCATCCTGGACGGAGCCGATGCTGGACGGCTACCGGATGACGGTACTGGATGTAGGGCAAGGACAGTGTATTTTGCTGCAAAGCGGCGGGAAAAGCTATCTGGTGGACTGCGGAGGCGACAGGGCAGAGACGGCAGCGGACACGGCTGCCCAGACACTGCTGAGCCAGGGCGTGACCGAGCTGGACGGACTGATCCTGACCCATTTTGATGAAGATCATGCAGCGGGTGCGAAATTGCTTCTAACGAGGATCCCGACCCGGGCACTGATCCTTCCCAGGATGGATGACAAGGGGATCGGGGAAGAATTGGCTCGGCAGGCAGGATGCGAGACCGTCTGGGTAGATCAAAAAACCGACATTCGATGGGACAAGGCAGAAATTACTGCTTTTGGTACCAAGAGTAACGGAAACAGCAATGAAAGCGGTCTGTGCGTCTTGTTTCATACGGAAAAATGTGATATACTGATCACAGGAGACAGATCATCCGGCGGAGAGATGGAGCTATTAAAGGAATTCCGGATCCCAAAGCTGGATGTACTGGTGGTAGGTCACCATGGTTCGGCAAGCTCTACCAGCTATGCCTTGCTGCGGATGACACAGCCAGAGCTGGCGGTGATCTCTGTGGGGGCGGACAACCGGTATGGCATGCCGTCCGAGACGGTGCTGGATAAGCTGGAACAATACGGATGCATCATTCGAAGGACCGATTTGGAAGGAAGTATCCTGATCAGGGGGTGAAGGAATTTGGCAAAAAAGACGGAGCAGCCTGCTATGCTGCAACAGCTGAAAGCAGATATTAAGAATAAGCAGCCCCAGCGGCTGTATGTCTTTTATGGTGAAGAGACATTTTTGCTGCACCACTATCTGGAGCAAATGAAAAAGCTGCTGCTGGATGAACTGACAGAGTCCTTCAATTTCCACAAGCTGACTTCTGAGACTTTCCAGATGCAGAGTCTGCTGGACAGTGTGGAGAATCTGCCGATGATGGCGGAGAACACGCTGGTTTGGGTGGATGAGGTGGACCTTTTCAAACTGCCGGAATCGGACAGGGAAAAGCTGGCCCAAATGGTACAGGACATTCCGGAATACTGCACGTTGATCTTTACCTATGTGACGGTGGAGTGGAAGCCGGATAAGCGGCAGGCCAAGCTCTGGAAGGCGCTGGATGAAAATGCCTGCATCGTAGAATTTGCCCGGCAGGAGCAGCGGGATCTGATCCCCTGGGTCACCCGGCATTTTGCGGCGGCAAAAAAGCGGATCAGCCCGGATCTGTGTGCTTATCTCATTGAGATCAGCGGCGGAACCATGACAGCGTTAAGCGGTGAGATCGCCAAAATCGCGGCTTACTCCGGTGCGGGGAATATAACCAGAAGCGATATCGATGCGGTGACGGAACCGGTGCTGGATGCTGTGGTGTTTCAGATGACGAATCAGCTGGCCAGGAAAGACTACGGCGGCGCGCTGCTAAAGCTGCAGCAGCTGTTAAAAATGCAGGAAGAACCGCTGAAAATTCTGGGCGCTCTGGGTACCCATTTTCGTCAGATCGGTGCGGCCCGGACGGTGCTGGATGCAGGTAAGGGTGCAGGGGATCTGATGCGCATCTGCGGCATCAAGGAATATCCGGCGAAGAAAGCTATGGAGGCAGCCAGAAGCGTTACACCCGATTTCTGCGCCAGGGCCGTTGAGCTGGTCATGGAGACGGACCGCAGCATCAAAACCTCTCAGGATGATCCGGAGCGGCTGCTGGAGTTGCTGATCCTGCAGCTGGCGGGAGGCAGAGGACGATGATCAAACTGCGGGAAGCCATCGTGGTAGAGGGCAGATATGATAAGAATACCCTTTCCCAGATCGTGGATGCGCCTGTTTTTGAGACCTCCGGGTTTGGTATTTTCAAAGATAAGGCGCAGCTGGAGCTGCTGCGCAAGGTAGCGCAAAGAAGAGGGCTGATCGTGCTGACGGATTCGGATGGGGCGGGCTTTGTGATCCGCAACCATTTGAAAAGTGTGATCCCGGCAGCGCAGCTGAAGCATGCCTATATTCCGGATATTGCAGGAAAGGAGCGCCGCAAGGCGGCTCCCGGCAAGGAGGGAAAGCTGGGCGTGGAGGGAATGCGTCCGGAGATCCTGGTTGAGGCTCTGCGCAGGGCGGGGGCAACCATAGAAGGAGAGACGACACAGCGCAGCTGCGGTATCACAAAGCAGGACCTAATGGCACTGGGGCTGTCCGGCGGGCAGGGAAGCAGCGAAAAGCGGCGCACCTTGCTGAAAAAGCTGAACCTGCCGGAGCATATGAGCGCCAATGCCATGCTCCAGGCGCTGGATCTGCTGTGCAGCAAGGAAGAGTTGGAAACGATCGTAAGGGAATTGTTCCCTGGAGATAGACAATGATTGACATTCAGGTAAGTAATTTAACCAAATTTTTCGTCATCGGTGAGAACCTGCTGGAGGGCTTATCCTTTGAAGTGCAGGAAGGGGAACGGGTGGCGATCTTGGGCCGCAACGGCTGCGGAAAGACTACGCTGTTCAAGATCCTCACCGGGGAAATGGACTATGACGACGGAGAGGTGTTCGTCAATCCCCATAAGCGGATCGGTCTGATTTCCCAGATCCCCCGTTTTCCGGAGGGCTATCGGGTGGAGGATGTGCTGCGCAGCGCCTTTGCGCCGCTGCTGGCAGCCAGGCGGAAAATGGAAGCCCTGGAAGCGGAAATGTCCCAGGGCGTGACGGATGAGCAGCTACGAGAGTATGACCGGCTGACCAATCAGTTTCAGGCCGGCGGTGGCTACGAGATGGATGTGGAAGTGGACAAGATCTGCAACGGCCTGGGGATTTCTGCCCAGCAGCGGCGGCAACTGTTCGACAGTCTCTCCGGCGGCGAAAAGACCCGGGTGAACCTGGCAAGACTGCTGCTGGAAAAGACAGACATCCTGCTGCTGGATGAGCCGACCAACCATCTGGACTTAAACAGCGTAGAGTGGTTAGAGGGATATATCAAGGCCTTTAAAGGCACGGTGCTGGCCATCTCCCATGACCGGTATTTTCTGGACCAGATCGCCCAGCGGGTCATTGAGATCGTAGATGGGCACGCCGAATTTTATGCCGGTAACTATTCCTTCTATATGGATGAAAAGCAGGCACGATTCAACCTGCAGATGAAGCAGTATGAGCAGGAACAGGCCAAGCTCAAGCAGCTGGGCTACACCGTGGAGCGCATGAAGGGTTGGGGCATCAACAACCGGACACTGTACCGGCGGGCTATGTCTATCCAGCACCGGATGGAACGGATCAAAAAAACGGAAAAGCCCAAGACGGAGAAGACCATGCGGGCTACCTTTGGGGAGCGGGATTTTTCCGGCGATGTGGTGTTTGAAATGAAGCGGGTTGCCAAGGGCTTTGGCGACAGGACGCTCTTCGAAGATGTGGATCTGACGGTGGAGGGGGGCGAGCGGATCGCCCTTCTAGGTGACAACGGCACCGGTAAGACCACCTTTATCAAGTGCTTGCTGGGTGAAGAGGGCTGCCAGGGTAAGATCAAATTCGGTCCTACGGTGAAATGGGGTTACTTGCCCCAGACGATCCAATTCAGCCACCCGGAGCGCAGCCTCTACGATACCATGCTCTATGAAAAGAACTGCACTCCGCAGGTGGCCAGAGACCGCCTGGGTGCTTTCCTGTTCCAGGGAGAGGATGTATTCAAGACCGTGGGGAATTTGTCCGGCGGTGAGCAGAGCCGTCTGCGGCTGTGCATGCTCATGGACGAGAAGATCAACTTTCTGATCCTGGACGAGCCTACGAACCATCTGGACATCGCCTCCCGGGAGTGGATCGAGGCGGCGATCGAGGAATTTGAGGGCGTGCTGCTGTTTGTCAGCCATGACCGGTATTTTATCGAAAAGTTTGCCGAGCGGGTATGGCTGCTGGAGGACGGGAAGATCCGGGACTTCAAATGCGGCTACAGCAAGTACCGCTCGATCTTAGAGCATGAGGCTGCCGCAAAAGTGCCTGTAGCTGCTACGCCTAAGGTGAAAAAGGAAAAGCCTAAGGGCGGCACCAAGGATCAGGATAAGCTGATCCGCCGTCTGGAGCGGGAGATCGAGAAGCAGGAGCAGGTAGTGGCGGAATTTGACGCGAAGATCGAGGCGGCGGCTTCCGATTATCAGGAGCTGACCCGACTGCTGGGAGAAAAGGAAGCGGCGGAGGAAGTACTGATGGAGCTCATGGAGCAGTGGGAAGAAGCCCAGGATTGAGCGTTGACTTTCCGGCATTTCGGACTATAATAGGGGAAGAAACCTACAAAGGAGAGCGAACGATATGAGTTCTTGTAATGGTAATTGTGCGTCTTGCAGCAGTGCTGACTGCGGCGACCGCAAGGCGGAAAGCCTGCTGGCAAAGGCCAACGAGCGTTCCAGCATCAAAAAAGTAATTGCGGTGGTGTCCGGTAAGGGCGGCGTGGGCAAGTCCACGGTCACCTCTATGCTGGCTGTTGCCATGGCCCGGAAGGGCAAGCGGGTAGGCATTCTGGATGCGGATATCACCGGTCCCAGCGTGCCGACGGCTTTCGGCGTCACCGAGTGCCAGGGTGCCAATGAGGACGGCCTGTATCCGGCGCTGAGCCGCAGCGGTATTCAGGTCATGTCTATCAATCTGCTGCTGGATGATCCGGCTTCCCCGGTGGTCTGGAGAGGCCCTGTGATCGCGCGTGCGGTGTAGCAGTTCTGGACGGATGTGATCTGGGAGGATGTGGATTACCTGTTTGTGGATATGCCTCCCGGAACCGGTGATGTGCCGCTGACGGTGTTCCAGAGCCTGCCCGTAGACGGCGTGATCATTGTGACCAGTCCTCAGGATCTGGTGAGTATGATCGTCAGCAAGGCTGTGAAGATGGCCAACATGATGCACATTCCGGTGCTGGGCTTCGTGGAGAACTACAGCTACCTGCGCTGCCCGGACTGCGGCAAGAAAATTGAAGTGTTTGGCAAGAGCAAGCTGGACGAGGTGGCGGCTTCCTTTGAACTGCCCGTGCTGGCCAGACTTCCGATTGATCCGAAGGTGGCTGAGTGCTTCGACAACGGCTTGATGGAGACGGTAGACACCGAAGCCCTGGCTGCGGCTGTGGCTGCAGTGGAGGCTGCGGAATGAGAAGCCTTGATTGCCTGCGCTGCGGTATGCCCATGCGCTTCGGCGGCAAAGAGAAGGTGCAGCTGGGCCAGACAGGCTGGCTACTGGGTGATCTGCCCAATCTACTGGCAGGCGCGCTGGAAATGGAGATCTATTATTGCCCCGGCTGCGGCAAGATGGAATTCTATACGCCGGAGCGTTCCCAGCAGTTTTCCGACGGAGCGCTTCCGCAGAAGAAATGCCCCCGCTGCGGCATGACCCACGATTTCGATTATCCCAAATGCCCCCACTGTGAGTTTGATTATTTCGGAAAATAGAAAGATCCGCTATGGAGATTCCATAGCGGATCTTTTTTGGTAAGGAAGTTCAGATTGACAAAAAAAGGAAGAAAGTCTATACTAAAATTAAAGGAGTTGCTGTTATTCGGAAGCACTGTTCATAAAGGAGGTTTTTATGCGCAAAATAGTGTGCCTGTGTTTATCTATTGCGTTGCTATTTCTTTCGACTGGTTGTGGACAGGAGGAAGAAACGGCCAAGCGGCCGGTGCTGGATGAAGAAACCAGAATCAGCATCGAAGCGGCGTGGCGGCGGCATCAATATGAGCATGATGTCAACTTTCTTCCGCAGTGGTACACGGAGCTGACCCGGTCCGGGCTGGACGGTGTGCGCTACTATGGCGGATACGGCTATTTTGATGTGTGGTATGCACCGACCGCTATAGGAACACCTATGACGAGAGAAATTTGCGGGATCCCATTTTCCAGCGGGAATGAATTTGTGATCTATACAAGCAGCTGTGCAGATACGGGGCTGGAGCCGCTTTATGAGCGTGGAATGCTGAGTCGGGAAGATCTGGAGGCGATCGTAGCTGTACACCAAGCGTATGAGGAGCGGGTCGCCGGGATCAAGGCTACCTGGGACACAGAAGCGACCGAACACATGGACGAAGTTGAGCTGCCTGTTGTCAGTAATGGATTAAAGCAGGAGTTGGAACAAGCCTATATGGGCGTGTTTGGATTCATGCCGAACTGGGATCGTGACCGCAACGGCGGATATTATGGGACCTACAACGGATGCAGTGTGTTTTTTCAAAGCACAACATTGAAAGCGGAAACCGAGAAAAGGGTAGCAGGTGAGAGCTTTTGTCATAGCACATCATTTATGCTGATAGCATATCGGGATGGGCAGTGGAAATCGATTGAGGATGCCTATGATTTTTACTGGCTGACAAAGGCGGATGTTGAACAGGTCGCCCGAATCCATGGGAAATATGAGCGGTTGGAAGGTTTTGCGTGGGAAGTAAAGGATAACGGATGAAGCGGTGATTTTTTTAGGCCCGGAAGGAAAATTCCTTCCGGGCTTTTTAGGATATGCAGGCGCGGGACGACCGCGGGAGTTGTCACTGCGGAAGCTGCAAAAGATATCTTAGGGACGCCCATGGGCGTCCGATTGGAAACGGCTGATCAATCGGGATGCGTACGGCCAATGGGGGGCGACCCGACCCCCGCCGGTGGCGGAAAGAGGGAGGGGAGCGAGTGGCAGCGGTCGGCAAGATGCAAGCCCGCTTTGTCGGGCGCAGCATCTGCCGGGCACCGCAACAGGACGTCCCTACGGGATCGTAAGGGGACAGAGGGGATTCCAAAGGGGAAAACGGCGATCATTTTGGATCCAG
>JAZUQE010000202.1:0-11162 GCA_045605575.1 Faecousia sp.
GGCCTTGGCAGCGGCCACGGCCTCGGCATCATCGGTAATGGCATCGAAGTCGATACCCACATACTCCCGGACAGCTTCCACCATGGTCATCCGGCGCCAGCCGGGAGCCAGATTGATTCGCTCGCCCATCCACTCCACTTCATAGGTGCCGAGGATCTCCTTGGCAGCACCGGAGATGATGCCCTCGCAGATATCCATCATATCATGGAAGTCTGCATAAGCCTGGTACAGCTCCACAGAGGTAAACTCCGGGTTATGCTTGGGGTCCATGCCCTCATTGCGGAAGATACGGCCGATCTCATACACCCGGTCCATGCCGCCGATGATGAGCCGCTTCAGCGGCAGCTCCGTGGCAATGCGCATGTACATGTCAATATCCAGCGTATTATGGTGCGTAACGAAGGGGCGGGCGGATGCGCCGCCGGCGATGGTATTCAGCACAGGGGTCTCCACTTCAATATAGCCCATATTGTCCAGATACTGACGCATGAACTTAATAAATTTGGAGCGGATGATGAAGTTCTGCTTCACTTCCGGGTTGACCATCAGATCCACATAGCGCTGACGGAAGCGGATCTCCTTATCGGTCAGACCGTGGAACTTCTCCGGCAGAGGCAGCAAAGACTTGCTCAGCAGGGTGACCGTCTTGGCGCGGACGGAGATCTCTTCCGTCTTCGTCTTGAAGACCTCGCCCTCCACACCTACGATATCGCCGATATCGTTTTTCTTGAAGCGGGCATACTCCTCCTCACCCAACTCGTCGATCTTGACGAACAGCTGGATGCGGCCTGTAGAATCCTGCAGATCGCAGAACATGACCTTGCCCTGACCGCGCTTGCTCATCAGACGGCCGGCGACCTTCACGATCTTACCCTCATAGTCTTCATAGTCGGCCTTGATAGCGGCAGAGTCGGCATCAAAATCAAACTTGGTGATCACAAAGGGATCCCGGCCCTCTGCCTGCAGCGCAGCTAATTTATCACGGCGGATCTGGGCCTGCTCGGAAACAGGCAGCTCTGCCTGCGGTACGAACTTAGCCATGGCTTAGCCCTCGCGGGTAACGCTGATGATCTCCATCTGGTAAGCACCGATGGGAGCATTCACCGTAAACACATCACCGGCAGACTTGCCCACAGCGGCACGGCCAAAGGGAGAGTCATCAGACAGCTTGTTTTCCATAGGATTGGCTTCCTGAGAACCGGTGATCCGGTAAGCGATGACCTCACCGGTGGTCAGATCCTTGACGGTAACGGTGCAGCCCAGGCCTACACGACCGGAAGCCTCGTTCTCGTCCTCGATCACCACAGCGTGGGACAGGATGTCCTCGATCTCAGCGATACGGCCATAGAGCTTTGCCTGCTCGTTCTTGGCAGCATCGTACTCGGAGTTTTCGGACAAGTCACCGTAGGAGCGGGCTTCGGCGATCATAGCCGCGATCTCGCGCTCACGGGTGGTCTTCAGGTAGTTCAGTTCCTTTTCCAGCTCCGCAAGACGCAGGGCTGTGATCTTAAATTCTTTTGCCATAAGGAAATCCTTCCTTCCATCATATTTTCAGCAACTATATATTATATAGGAAAAAGCACCGTGCGTCAAGGAGATTTTCCAACTTTTCCGAATTTTTCAGCCCAACAACGCAGCCACCGCCGCCTGGATCTGGGGATCCTGCTCAGGCTCTAAAAGTCCATGGTAGATGTCCATATAGGTCTGCTCATCCAATTCTACCGGAATGTCCGGTGTCAGGCCTACTCCCGCCAGGCAAACCCCGTTGGGTGTAGAATACTCACCGATGGACAGCACGATCGCCGAGCCATCCCGCAACGCAAAGGAAGTCTGAAATCTTCCCTTTCCGGTGGTCGGGATCCCCACTGTGACCGCCGCATCGTATTCATCCAGTGCCGCCGCAAAAAACTCTGCGGCGGAGTAAGAATTGTCATTCATCAGCACTGCCATCGGGATGTCCAGGAAGTCTGCATCGGAAGAATCTACAGTTTCCTTGCCGTTGTAGTCCTTACTTCTGAACAGCGGTCCTTCCGGCAGCAGATAATCCAGCACCTTTACCAGCTCATCCTTATACCCACCGGGGTTAAACCGCACATCGAAGATCAAAGCCTTTGCCCCTTGTGCCAGCAGGCTTTCGATATGGCCGATGGTCTCCTGGGCGCAGCGCTTATCGAAGTTTACGATGGTGATCAGACCGATGTTATCCGCCAGCATCTGCCCGGTGGCCACAACCGTCTCGATCTGCCGCCTGGTCACCGTTAATTCCCGGTCTGCATCGTTCCTGCGGATGGTGATCTTCACCTTAGTGCCTGCCGTACCCCGGATCATGGACTTGACTGCCTCAATATCCAGCGGCGCAACATCCTGCCCTTCTACCGCAACGATCCGGTCACCGGGTAAGATCCCTGCTTCCTCTGCCGGCCCGCCAGACTCTACCTTGATGATCTCCAGGTAGTTGTCTTCCAGTACGGAGATCGTAACCCCAATGCCCACATAAGCATTATTCATCGTCTCTTTGTAAGCCTTGTATTCCTGCGCGGTCATATAATAGCTCCACCGGTCGCCCAGGGCCTCGATCATACCGCTGGCCGCGCCGTCACTGAGCATTTCAGCGTCCGACTCCCCAATATAGTACTGATCCACGATCTGCCGGATCTCGTCGGTTTTATCGTAAGGGGTCCCATCCTTGCGCATGTACACCGCCATCGTCACACAAGAAGCCAGCGCCGCCACCAGGATGTAAGAAAGGATCTGCGTCCATCGTTTCAAGGAAATCACCTCATAGAAAGCTTTCCCACAGCCCAGCACGGGCTGTGGGATAATAGGGATCAATAGAAATTGATGTAATCTGCCGGGTTCACCGTATTGCCGTTGTAGTAAATGGTGAAGTGCAGATGGTTACCGGTAGAGATGCCGGTAGAACCCATGTAGCCAATGACCTGGCCCGCCACTACGTATTCGCCCTTGGATACCGTGGGAGAACTCTGCATATGCAGATAACTGGTGGAGAAGCCATCTCCATGGTTAATGGTCACATAATAGCCGTTTCCGCTGTTATATGTAGCCGCTGTTACGTAACCGCTGCGGCTGGCGTAGATGGGTGTACCGCCCTTGCCTGCCAGGTCCACACCGCTGTGGAAGCGCCGGTCACCGTAAACCGGATGGATCCGCCAGCCGTAGGGGCTGGAAAGATAGCGGTAAGAACAAGGCATGACCCAGGTAATACCGGCGGTCACATTGCTTGGCGGCTTTGTAGTGCCTTGCTGCTGCTGTTGCTGCTGCATAGCCTCCTGCTTTTTGCGTTCTTCCTCTTCCCGGCGCTTGCGCTCCTCTTCTTCCAGACGGTCCTTTTCCTTATTGTATTCCTTCTCGGCCTTAGCGATCTGCTGGATCAGCGCCTCCTCATTCTCCTCTGCCACGGCCACCAGTTCTTCATATTCCTGGCCTCTGGCATTCAGCGTCACCAGCAGCGCGTCAACTTCTTCCTTCTTAACATCCAGCAGAACCTGCATATCGCTGAGCTCCTGCTTTGTCTGCTCCAGAGCGCCCTTTTCTGTCTCCAGCTCTGCCTGTGCGGAAGCCACCGCCTCTGCGGCCACCCGCATTTCTTCCAGACGGCGCTTATCCGCTTCCGCGATCTCCTCCACCATATTCATCCGGTCCAGGAATTCGGCAAAGCTGTTGGAATTGAGCAGCACAGACCAGTAAGATACCGTTATGCCCTCTTCCATAGCGCGGATACGCTCTTTGTTCTTTTCCTTCAGCTCCTGCTGCCGGGCCAGGGCTTCATCCAGCTCGTCCTGCTTATCCGCGATCAGCAGACCGTAGGTAGCGATCTGGGTGTTGATATTCCGGATCTGCTGATCCAGCAGACCAACTTCCTGCTCGATGATGCTCTTTTCGGCTACCATGCGTTCCATTTCGCCCATGTTGGCATCGATCTGATCCTGCAGCGCATCGATTTGATCCTGGATCTCCTCCTGCTGCTCTTCCAGATCTTTGATTTCTTTTTTCAGACCTTCCAGCTTATCGGAGGTCAGCGCACTGGCTTCGATGGGGATCAGGCCGACGATCAGCGTGATCAGCATCAGCGCCGCCAGAAGGCCCGCCATAATCGAAACCCACAGTTTTTTATTTTTCATAAATTCTCCTTGTTTTATACATCCATAAACTTCCGGATGGAAGTCCAGCTGCCCACGATACCGACAAACAGGCCGGCACCTGCAAAGATCGCCACCATGGGGATCAGCAGCTCATCAAAAGGCGCGATGGTCAGCAGCTTGCTCAGCGTGTCGACCTTTTCAATTTCCAGCATGATGGTGTCATACATGACCCATTCCAGTGCGAACGCAATGGCTGCACCTACCATGCCCAGGGCAAAGCCTTCCACAATAAAGGGCAAGCGAATAAAGCCGTTGGTCGCGCCGACCATTTTCATGATGGCGATCTCATCACGGCGGTCATACATAGCCAGCTTGACAGTGTTGGAAATGATCAGCAGACTCACCAGCAACAGGCCGGCGATCACCGCCACGGAGGCGATTTCCAGCACCTGCTGAATGGTAGAGAAGGCTTCCGCCAGCTCAAAGGAAGCACTCACTTCCGTCACACCAGGAATTTCCCTCAGCTGATCCACCGTTTGCCGCATCAGCGCGTTATCCTCCAGGGTGACCACGATGCGGTAGTTCAGATCCTCCGCCACCACGCCGTCCAGCGCGTCGGATTCATTCAGATCCTGCGCAAAGTTCTCCAGCGCCTCTTCCCGGGAAATAAAGCTCGTGCCCAGAATATTGTCGATCCTGCGAACCTTAGTCTCCACACTCTTGGCTTCAGAAACCGGCAGCTGGCTGTCTACGTACACAATAACCTCATTGGTCTTGTTCAGATCCTCCACCATCAGATTTACGTTGTAAACCAATGCAGAGAACGTGCCCACAATCAGCAGGCAGGCCACCGTCACACAAACGGCAGCGAAGGACATAAATCCATGCAGGAAAATTCCCCGGATGCCCTCTTTGATCAAATAGCCTAAATTATTGATTCTCATATGTGTAATACCCATCCAATCCGTCGCTGATAACCAGGCCGTCATCAATGGCGATGACTCGCTTGGCAAAACGCTCCACCAGATCCATTTCATGGGTCACCACCAGAATGGTCGTACCCAAATTATTGATCTCCTGCAGCAGTGTCATAATTTCCAGAGACCGGGCCGGATCCAGGTTGCCGGTAGGCTCGTCGGCAATAATGGTAGAAGGATTATTCACCAACGCACGGGCAATTGCCAGACGCTGCTGCTCACCGCCGGAAAGCTCACCGGGGTGCCGGCGGCTCTTATTATCCAGACCCACCAACTCCAGCACATAGGGCACACGTTCCTTGATCTCCTTTTCCGAAGCACCGATCACGCGCATGGCGAAGGCCACATTGTCATACACCGTCATAGTGTGGATCAGCCGGAAGTCCTGGAACACAACGCCTACGGTGCGGCGCAGGTATGGCACTTCCCGTCTGCGGATCCGCTCCAGTGAATAGCCGTTGACGTGCACGCTGCCGGAGGTGGGCTTCAGCTCACCGGTGATCAGCTTGATGATGGTAGACTTGCCGCTGCCGGAGGGACCCACCAGAAATACGAACTCACCGTCTTCGATCTGCATGCTGATGCCCTGCAGTGCGGTATTGCCCGTAGTATAGGATTTTACAACATCAGTAAATTCAATCATAGTCATTCTGCTCCAAAATACAGTGTAACCAAATTGTAACACATTGCAATTAAGATGTCAACGTATATTCTTCCGACCGATCCGAAAAAATGCAGAAAACACCCAAAAAAGCGCACAACAAGGCCGCACTAACGTGCGGCCTTATAAATGTCAGCGAACATCCCGGCTGGACAGATACTTGCGCACCATCAACGCTACCTTAAATACGATAGCATGGTCAAACTGGCGCAGGTCCAAACCGGTAAGCTTTTTGATTTTCTCCAGCCGGTACACCAGGGTATTGCGGTGCACAAACAGCTTACGAGATGTCTCAGAAACATTCAGATTGTTCTCAAAGAACTTGTTGATGGTAAACAGGGTCTCCTGATCCAAAGAATCAATTGCGCTCTTCTTGAACACCTCAGAAAGGAAGATCTCACACAGCGTGGTAGGCAGCTGGTAGATCAGACGGCCGATACCCAGATTTTCATAGTTGATGATACTCTTCTCGGTATCAAACACCTTACCCACATCGATGGCCGTCTGGGCTTCTTTATAGGCATCTGCCAAGGAGCGCAGGTGCTCTGCCACAGTGCCGATACCGATGACCGTCTTTACAAACAGCTCATTTTTCAGCGTATCCTCCATGGAAGCCGCGATCTTTTCCAGATCCTCCGGTTCCACAGGCCCTGACAGCTGCTTGACCACAGCTACGTCAGTCTCATTGATGCTAACCACAAAGTCCTGCATTTTGTCCGGGAACATGCCGGACAGTACGTCCACGGTAGCTACATCGCCATGATTCAGCTGACGCACCAGGAACACCGCTCTGGGTGCCTCCGCAACAAAGTGCAGCTCCTTAGCGCGGATGTAGATATCACCGGGCAGAATGTTGTCCATGATGATATTTTTGACAAAGGTTGCGCGGTCATGCTTCTCCTCGTAGAAATTCTTGGCATCGTTCAGGCAGATATATGCCATAGCACAGTAGGCCTTGGCAGCCTCATCGTCACCGGAGCAGAACACCGCGTATTCAAAGAAGTTATTGCTGCCCCAGATGGCCTTAAAGGTTTTCTGGGCAAAGGTCGCCACGCCGTCCTGTGCGGAAGAGACCTTCAGCGCAGCATCCGGCCAACGCTCTCCGATCCAGGCAGGGTCGGTGCAGGAGATCACGCTTCCATCACTGTCCAGAACGCCAAAAACGCGCTCCGGGATCTCTTTGAGCTGAGTAATCACACTCTGAAACACACTGTTGGCCATATCGCAGCCCTCCTAAAATAATGCATAAATGCTTATTCCACAAAATTGCACCCTTATTATACATACCTTTTGCGCACTTTGCAAGTACCTTTTGACATATTTATGCAAAAAAGAGGTTCTTTTTTGTTTGTATTGACACATTTCCGGCCTTGCCGCACCCACATACCCCCAGGATTCCACGCCCATTTTTTGGTTTTCTTGCACAAATCTCCGAGCCAAACCAGAAAATGCAAACCGTAGGGACGCCCATTGGGCGTCCGGCAATTTTGTATAAATTGCATCGCTGTATGGCGATAATTCTGTTATTACCTGCGGAAATTCCAACAATTGCGATGCAATTGTTGGGCGGACCCTTGGCAATCGCCCCTACGGTGTGATACAGCAACTGCACGATAAATTCCAATTTACTAAGCAGCGGCGCAAAAGGCTGGGCATCCAAAGATGCCCAGCCTTAGCTCATTTGAAGGAAAAACAATTGGGATTATTCCAGAATCAACACACCTTCCCGGCTGTTCACGGTTACCGTGGTCCCCGGCAGGATCTTTCCTTCCAGCAGTTTTCTCGACAGCATAGTCTCCACCGTATGCTGCACATACCGGCGTAAAGGCCGGGCGCCGAACTCCGGATTGTAGGCCGCCTCCACGATGGCCTCCTTGGCTTTCTGGGTCAACACGCAGCGGATCTGCTGCGCTGCCAGACGCTGATTCAGTTTTGCGACCTGCAAATCTACGATGGCCGTAACGGATTCCTTGGTCAGAGGCTTATAGAATACAGTCTCATCCAGTCTGTTCAGAAATTCCGGCCGGAAGGAGCGCCGCAGCAATGCTTCCACCTGGTCCTTTGCCTGGGGCAGAATGTTCCCATCTCCATCAATGCCGCCCAGCAGGAACTCCGATCCCAGGTTAGAGGTCAGGATCAAAATGGTATTTTTGAAATCCACCGTTCTTCCTTGAGAATCCGTGATCCGCCCGTCATCCAGAACCTGCAGCAGCACGTTGAACACATCCGGGTGAGCCTTTTCCACCTCATCGAACAGCACCACCGAATAGGGCTTTCGCCGCACCGCTTCTGTCAGCTGTCCGCCCTCTTCATAGCCCACATAGCCGGGAGGCGCGCCGATGAGCCGGGACACCGAAAATTTCTCCATATACTCGCTCATATCGATGCGGACCAGATTGTTTTCATCGTCAAACAGTGCCTGTGCCAAGGTCTTGGCAAGCTCCGTCTTGCCCACACCCGTAGGACCCAGGAACAGGAAGGAACCAATGGGCCTGTTCGGATCCTGTATTCCTGCCCGGCTGCGCTGGATCGCCTCTGTGACCGCCTGTACAGCCTCCTCCTGCCCCACCACCCGGCGGCGCAGAGTCTCGTCCAAATGCAGCAGCTTTTCCCGCTCGCCCTGCACCAGTCGGGAGACCGGGATTCCGGTCCACCGCTCCACGATCCGGGCGATCTCCTCATCGGTCACTCTGTCCCGCAGCAGATTGCTCTCTGCGGCAGCCTGGGCTTTCTGTTCTTCTGCCTCCAAAGCCTTGAGGGTCTGAGGCAACCGGCCGTATTTCAGCTCCGCAGCTTTTTCCAGATCGTAGCTCTGTTCCGCCGCCTCGATCTGACGGTTCAGCTCTTCCACCGTCTCCCGCAGCTGCTGGACACGCTCTATGGCATGCTTTTCGTTTTCCCACTGCGCCTTCATGGCATTGAAGCCGTCCCGCTCTTCAGCCAGTTCCTTTTGCAGTTGCGCCAACCTTGCCTTGGACTGCGCATCCTCCTCCCGCTTTAAGGCTGCCTCTTCGATCTCCATTTGGGTGATCTTTCGGGAAACCGTATCCAGCTCCGTGGGCATGGAGTCCATCTCAGTACGGATCTGGGCGCAGGCCTCGTCCACTAAATCGATGGCCTTATCCGGCAGAAACCGGTCTGTGATATAGCGGTGGGACAGCGTCGCAGCGCTGATCAGCGCGGAATCGGCGATCTTCACACCGTGAAACACTTCATACCGCTCTTTCAAGCCCCGCAGGATCGCGATGGTGTCCTCCACAGTGGGCTCGTCCACCTGCACCGGCTGAAACCGCCTTTCCAACGCCGCGTCCTTCTCGATATACTGGCGGTATTCATCCAACGTGGTAGCGCCAATGCAGTGCAGCTCGCCGCGGGCCAGCATGGGCTTCAGCAGATTCCCTGCATCCATGGCACCGTCGGTCTTGCCCGCACCCACGATGGTATGCAGCTCGTCAATAAACAGCAGGATCCGGCCATCTGACTCTTTCACTTCGTTCAAAACCGCCTTCAGCCGTTCCTCAAACTCACCCCGGTACTTGGCACCTGCGATCAGTGCACCCATATCCAGCGAGAATACGGTCTTATCCTGCAGATTTTTCGGCACATCCTTCTTCACGATCCGCTGGGCAAGGCCCTCAGCTATGGCAGTTTTGCCCACACCGGGCTCGCCGATCAGCACCGGGTTATTTTTCGTCTTTCGGGAAAGGATACGGATCACATTGCGGATCTCCTCATCCCGCCCGATCACCGGATCCATTTTCTGTTCTCTGGCCCGCTTGACCAGATCCGTGCCGTACTTTTCCAATGCATCATAGGTGCCCTCCGGGTTGTCGGTGGTCACCCGCTGACTGCCACGGATACCTTGCAGTGCCTGCAATGCTCCCTCTTTGGTGATCCGATACAGGTCAAACAGCTGCTTTACGCTGCCACGGGCCGCTTCCAGCAGGCCCAGCAGTAAATGCTCCACAGACACAAATTCATCATGCATACTTTCTGCCTGATTCTGCGCAGCCGTAAATGCCGCGTCCAGCTCCGATGTGACATACATTCTGTCCGCCATCCGGCTGCCGCTGACCCGAGGCAGCTTGTTCAGCTCTTGATTTGCCGCCGCTTCCAGACTTTCCACCGTCACTTCCATTTTCCGAAGCAGCTGAGGGATCAAGCCCCCCTCCTGCCTCAGCAACGCGATCAGCACATGGAGCTGCTGCAGCTCCTGATGACCGTTTTCTACGGCCAAACTCTGGGCACTCTGCACGGCTTCCAGAGACTTCTGGGTGTAGTTTCCAAAATTCATAAGAGACCCTCCTTAATTTTAGCACTCTCTTTCTTGGAGTGCTAATCTTTTGTCTTCATCATACTCCATTTTTCCCAAAAGTCAAGTCCTCTGCCCGGAGCGTTACAAAAAATTAAAATATCCCCATCTCCCTTATCTTCCCCCTCAGCACTCCCTTGTGCTCCTATAGGGCGGGGGGCTGCCCGCCCGCCAATCTGATTCCTCCTGCGCTCTTCCCCGTGATCCCGTAGGGGCGCTTATTAAGCGCCCGCAAAGACTCCCCTCCGCACCTTCGTAACTCCTTGTCATTGCGAAGCCTGTGCGCACACTGGCTGTGGCAATCTCGTTCCTATTTTCACTCCGTACCCCGTAGGGGAGGGTCTTGACCCTCCCTAGCCTCCGTCCACCTCCGCACCCGTAGGGCGGGGGCTTGCTCCCGCCGCTATCTTCTTGCATACGACAGGCTGCCCTGTAGGGGAGGGTCTTGACCCTCCCTTGTTCCATCCTATTCCGAATCCCGTAGGGGCGGCAACCTGCCGCCCGCCATCCCGATTTTTCCTCCAACACCGTAGGGGAGGGTCTTGACCCTCCCTTGTTCTTTCTGCCTGAGCACCTACGGGTATAACGCGATGTTTTTAGGACGGAAACGGAATCGGCTTTTCGCCACAAAAAGATCTACTTTGAGGTATGATACTTTCTCTCCGGCGAGAAAGTATCCAAAGAGCCGCCGGGGACCTTCCGTATGGTCCCCGGACTCCCCAGACGGCCAAAGGGGAAAACGGAGCGGATCTTCTTCATCCAAAACAGCCGCCGTTTTCCCCTTTGGAATCCCCTCTGGCCATTTTGCGTGGGATCATTATCGTTGGGACATAGACCTGTCGCCCGCTTACCAATTTGCACCTATTCTGCGACAAAAAACAACGGCCCACCTTTCGGTGAGCCGTTGTGCACAGTATATTAACCGCCAAGCGGCTGCAGCAGGAAACCTGCAATACAGCCTTCCTGCCACGCTGTGGCTGAAAAATGCATAACGGCCCACCTTTCGGTGAGCCGTTGTGCACAGTATATTAACCGCCAAGCGGCTGCAGCAGGAAACCTGCAATACAGCCTTCCTGCCACGCTGTGGCTGAAAAATGCATAACGGCCCA
>JAZUQE010000203.1:0-3919 GCA_045605575.1 Faecousia sp.
TTGCCGGACGCCCAATGGGGAGCGACCCGACCGCCGCCGGTGGCGGAAAAAGGGAGGGGAGCGAGTGGCAGCGGTCGGCAAGATGCAAGCCCGCTTTGTCGGGCGTAGCATCTGCCGGGCACCGCAACAGGGCGTCCCTACGGTTTTTCGGTGTGTGAAATACACCGAAAAACTGGGATTTGCATTTCTGGGGGTTGCAAGTGATTGTGGGGTTTGGTACAATAAACAGAAGAAAAAAGGAAACGCAGGTGAAACAGTGAATCGGAAGTCGGATCTCATTGCCGTGTTTGATTCCGGCGTTGGCGGGATCAGTGTGCTGCGCCAGCTTGTGCGTCTCATGCCCGGCGAGCGCTTCTTATACTACGGCGACACTGCCAACGCTCCCTATGGCACCCGCAGCACGGAGAATGTCCGGGCACTGGCCTTCGCGGCGGCGGACAAGCTGGTAAGCCGGGGCATCAAGGCCCTGGTGGTGGCCTGCAATACAGCCACCGCCGCAGCCATCACGGAGCTGCGCAGCCGGTATCCCGAACTCCTGGTGGTGGGCATAGAGCCTGCTTTGAAGGTCGCGGCGGATAAGTATCCCGGCTGCCGGGTCGGTATCATGGCTACCCCTCTGACCCTGACAGGCGAAAAATTGCACACGCAGATGCAGCGGTTTGCAGACTGCTGTGAGATCACTTTGATTCCCGCCCCCGGCCTTTCGGAGCTGGTGGATGAGGGAAAGCAGAACAGCCCCGAATGTGAAACCCTTCTGACCCAGCTTCTTTCCCCCTATGCGGGCAGGCTGGATGCTTTGGTGCTTGGCTGCACCCATTATCCCTTTGCAGCTAACATCATTTCCCGGATCTTAGGCCCGAACACGGTGCTGCTGGACGGCGGCATCGGTACCGCAGCGCAGACCTATCGCCAGCTGGAGAGCATGGAGCTTCTGCGTGAGGGTCCGGGAGAGGTGATTTTTGAATATAGCAGCGACAGCGCCCGGCTTCAGGAAATTTCCCGCGTACTTTTGCGGTCTATATGAGGAGGAGCTATGGAGGATATTCTGATCATCGGCATCGCCGGCGGCACCGGCAGCGGTAAAACTACCCTAATGAAAAATCTGGTGAAGGAATTCGGTGACCAGGTGGCGGTCGTGAGCCATGATAACTATTACAAGCGACATGATGAACTGTCCTACGAAGAGCGTTGCCTGATCAATTATGACGAGCCAGCCGCCTTTGAAAACGAGCTCATGACTTACCATCTGGATTGCCTGCGCCGGGGACAGGCAGTGGACTGTCCCGTGTATGACTACACCGTCCATAACCGCAGCGATGAGACGATACGCATTGAGCCCAAACCTGTGATCATCGTGGAGGGAATTCTGATCTTTGCGGACGAAGCGCTCCGTGATTTGATGGACATCCGCATTTTTGTGGATACGGACGCGGATATCCGGCTTTGCCGCCGGGTGAAGCGGGACGTGAACAAGCGGGGGCGGACCCTGGAATCGGTACTGACCCAGTACCAGCAGACCGTCAAGCCCATGCATGACAAGTATGTCGAACCCAGTAAAAAATACGCCAATCTGGTGGTCCCGGAGGGCGGAAAAAATTATGTGGCGCTGGACATGATCGCACAGCGGATCCAGCGGCACCTGAAAGGATGAAAAAATATGATCGTATGTCCCTTTAAAGATCTAGCCCGTTACAGCGCCGTGATCCCCGGCCTGGAGGAGGCAGTCAGCGTGATCAACGGTATTGCGTCTCTGGAGAGCGCCACCTACCCCTTAAGCTGCGGCAAGGTAATGGTGCAGCAGGGTACTACCAAGCCTGCCGAGGGCCGTCTGCTGGAGGCCCACCGGAATTATCTGGATATCCAGTACATCGTTAAGGGTAAGGAAGTAGTGGGCTGGGCTCCGCTGGAGACCCTGACCCTGGACGGTGAATTCAATGAGACCAAGGATGTGGGTATGTACGCAGGTAAGTGCGATTATATGGAGATCGCCGAGGGCTATTGCTATGTGGTATTCCCCGAGGATGCCCATAAGCCCGGTTCCCATCTGGAAGTGCCCAACGAGTACACCAAGATGGTGGTCAAGCTGAAGGTATGAGCCTGTCTATTACCACCGAGTGCCTGCTGTGCCACTTTGGGCGCAATGTAAAAAAGGCCCGCTCTCTGGGAGATGAGGCCACTGCTCTGGCCTTTGCCAAGGATCTGATGGCGCTTTACATATCCGCGCCGGAGGATGTGAGCTCTCCCTGGTTCAATCCCGGCGTGGCAGAGCTTTTTAAGAAGCATTACGGCTTTGAAGGCGACCAGTATGAGGAAGAAAAGAAAGCTGCCAACTGGTTTGTCATGGATCGTTTGGAGCAGCTCCGGGCTACAGCTGAGCAAGCAAGTGATCCGGTGCTGGCAGGTCTGCAGCTGGCGATTCTGGGCAATTACTTGGACTTTGCGGCGCTGCAGGACAAGGTCAGCTTTCAGGAGCTGGAAGATATGGTGCGCAAGGCACTGCATATGGAGCTGGATCTTGCCTGTTACGGAAGGCTTTGCCGGGATCTTGCAGCCGGAAAAAAGGTGCTGTATCTGACGGATAACGCCGGAGAGATCGGCTTTGACCGGATCTTTGCCGAGCAGCTCCATAAGGCATTTCCCCATTTGGAGATCACCTTCTGCGTCCGGGGAGGCAATATCCTCAACGATGCCACTCGGGAGGACGCGGCCATTGTGGGGATCCCCTTCCGGGTGATCGACAACGGCAATCTGATCAGCGGCACGGAGCTTTCCGCTCTGAGCGAGGAAGCAAAGCAGGCCATGGAAGAAGCGGATGTGATCCTCTCCAAAGGTATGGCCAACACAGAAACGCTCTACGGCTGCGGCTACAACATTTACTACGCCTTTTTAGTCAAATGCGTCCGCTTCGTGCAGCAATTTGGAAAACCGATTATGACCCCCATGTTGGTCAGCGAACGGAAATAAACAAAGAAGCGAGACAGCCAAGCTAAGCTGTCTCGCTTCTTTATGTCAGAAAAGTATGCCTTTTTGACACCAGACAAGCAACGACTGTATCAATTTTCCGTTTCCATGTACTTCAAAGGCAGCATGTGTCTTTTTGTTGATGCACCTATAAAAGGCAGATGAGCACGGTGCATTCACGTAAGAGCGCGCCGGGGGAGGGTCCGGGAGGGGGTGTTGCAGAGCGCAGCGAATCTAAAAAATTCATGGTTGCCGGTGGCAACCTAACCTTATTTATATTGGCTCTGAGGCGGGAGCAGCAGCGGCCGCGTTGCCCCACGCTGCCAGTGGCAGATAAAGTGGGGCATAAGCGTGTGCAGCGGTCGACGAGATGCGAGCGAATAGTGAAGCATCCGTCGGGCACCGCAAACGGACAACGCCCCTCCCGGGCGATTTCTTTGGTTACTTTCTTGTTCGAACACAAGAAAGTAACGCTTCCCTAGCATAAATAGTGCGAAAACAAAAGCAAAAACTCGCTTTCCAAACATTTTACTATATATCTCTAGTCTCTCTACAAGGCTGAAAGTGCCGGCCGCTGCGCGGGCCTTCTTTTCTTGACATAAGCAAGAAAGGAAGCAAAGAAGCTACCTCCCCAAGACCCCTCCAGGCGCGCACTTACGATGGCGCAGCTTCGCCTTCCACTCTACAGGACAGCATACTGGAAAGTCTTATCCTCTGATCTTAAGTCCATGGAAACGGACAGTTTTTGCCCGTGTCAAAAAAATTCTTTTTCGGCACATGGAGCAAAGGCAAACTCGGTTTGATTCCTACGGATAAAGAAAAGGTGCTGTCTCAAAATGATTTGTAAAAATCATAAGAGGCAGCACCTCTTTTCGTTTGCAAAAGTCTCAAACTGTGGATAAAAAGTCGAAAAAACAGCGCACTTATCCTGAGGGGCAGGTTTTGCCTCTCAAGAAAG
>JAZUQE010000204.1:0-10890 GCA_045605575.1 Faecousia sp.
ATGTGACCGGTGCGGGCTCCTATGTGGATAAGCTCTACACCACCTGCTACATCGAGTCCGAGACCGGCGTGGTCTGGGCTCCCAACGGCAGACTGTTTGCCGGCAAATAAAACGCATACTTTTCCCCCTTCAGATAGCGAAAGCGGGGCATCTTCGGATGCCCGGCCTTTGCAATGTTATCCGTCAAATTGGTATTTATCGTGCAGAGCAATCGTAGGGACGCCCTGTTGCGGTGCCCGGCAGATGCTACGCCCGACAAAGCGGGCTTGCATCTTGCCGACCGCTGCCACTCGCTCCCCTCCCTTCTTCCACCACCGGCGGCGGTCGGGTCGCTCCCCATTGGCCGTCCGCCCAACAATTGCACCGCAATTGTTGGAATTTCCGCAGGAAATTAAATGGATTATCGCCTTGCGGCGATGCAATTTTTAAAAAAATTGCCGGACGCCCAATGGGCGTCCCTACGGTTTGTCGGTGTGTAAAACACACTGACAAACTGAAACTTGCATGCAAACCCCATACAGCGCTGGCTGGGCGTCAACAGAAGATACAAAAATAGGCAAATCTTAATACTTTCGTACTTTTGTTTTATGGAAGAATGTGCTAGAATAAGACAATAAAACAGTAAGGGAGTGAGCGCTTTGGCTACCTGTGTGATCTTCTGCGCCGGGGGCTTTGAAAAGCTGGCCAGGCCATTGGAGAAAAGCGATTATCTGCTGGCGGCGGACGGCGGACTGGCTCATCTACAAAAGCTGGGATTGAAGCCGGACGGGATCATCGGCGACTTTGACTCCCTGGGCTATATCCCGGAAGGGGCACAGGTATTCCCGGTTCAAAAGGATGATACAGACTCTATGCTGGCAGTGCGAAAAGGCCTGGAATTGGGCTACCGAAGGTTTGAACTGTACGGCGCCCTGGATGGCCCCCGGCTCGACCACACCATTGCCAATCTGCAGACACTGCTGTTTTTGGCTTCCTATGGTGCCAGCGGACATCTGATCGGCCTGCACCATATGGTTACGGTGGTGCGCAACGGCGGGATTGTTTTTTCGGCCGGAGCGGAGGGAATCGTGTCTGTGTTCTGCCTGGGGCAGGAGGCCAGGGGCGTGACGATCAAGGGATTACAGTACGCAATGGAGAACGGAAACCTGCACTGCGATTTTCCTCTGGGAGTCAGCAATCACTTTGTGGGGCAAAAAGCGTCTATCTGGGTAGAAGATGGAACGCTTCTGATCATGTATGACACTAAAAACGGCATTGCAACAGGAGATGGGTTATGAACCTGAAAGAGAAATGGAACCGCTCTGTGGGGCAAGAGAAAATACTGCCTGTCCGCCGGGAGATCGCAAGCATACAGGCAGATCCGGAGCATGGTCTTACGCAGGCTCAGGCACAGGAACGTAAAAGCTGCGGCTGGCACAATAAGACCAGTAGCGGTGTCTTACTGACGGATCGGGAGATCGTACTGCAGCACTGTCTGACTTTCTTCAACCTGGTGTTTATCGTGCTGGCAGTGGTGCTGGCCCTGGCCGGTTCCAGCATCAAAAATATGACATTCCTTGTTGTGGTCGTCATCAATACGGTCATTGGCTGCGTTCAGGAGATCCGGGCCAAGAGGGCGGTGGAAAAGCTGACGCTGGTGGCGGCCAGACCGGTTCGGACAGTGCGCGACGGCATGGTCATCGATGTGCCTTCGGAGGAGCTGGTGCGGGATGACATCATTCTGTTTGGCCCTGGAGACCAGATCTGTGCGGATGCTGTAGTGCGCAGCGGGGAGCTGCGGGTCAACGAATCTTTGGTCACCGGAGAGGCGGATGCTATTGTCAAAAAAACCGGAGATGCACTGAAGTCTGGCAGCTTTGTGATAGCGGGGAGGGCGCGTGCGCAGCTGACCCAAGTGGGAGACGATGCCTTTGCTGCCAAGTTGGCCCTGGAGGCCAAGAAGCATCCAAAGGCTGCCAAGTCTGAAATGATGCGCTCTCTGGACAAGTTGATCCGGGTGGTGGGATTTGCCTTGATCCCGGTGGGTCTTGTGCTGTTTTATCAGGAATTTGTTACACTGAAGCTGGATCTGACCACAAGCGCGGAGGCTACGGTAGCAGCACTGGTGGGCATGATCCCGGAGGGACTATACTTGCTGACCAGCATCGCCATGGCTGCGTCTGCCATCAAACTGACCCGGCGGCGGGTGCTGGTGCAGGATATGAACTGCATAGAGACTCTGGCCCGGGTGGATGTGCTGTGCGTGGACAAGACCGGTACCATTACAGAACCAAAGATGGAAGTGGAAAATGTGCTGCCCCTAACGGATGCGCCGCCGGAGGAATTGGAAGCGGTGCTGACAGCTATTTACGGCAGCCGGGAACCGGAAAACGATACCGCAGCCGCACTGAAGGAAATGTTCAGCGGGGAAAGCAACTGGGAACTGCTGCGGCAGATTCCTTTTACCTCGCAGACTAAGTGGAGTGCCAATATTTTTCGGGACCACGGAGCCTATCTGGTGGGCGCGCCGGAGGCTATCCTAGGCAATGCGTATGCTGCACTGGAACCGAAGGTAGAACCTTGGCAGCAGACTGGCTACCGGGTGCTGCTGGTAGCTGAGTATGACGGAGAACCGGCGCCGGGTTTGCTGGAGGAAGCGTGCGTTACGCCGCTGGCCCTGCTGCTGCTGACCAACCGGATCCGCCCGGAGGCCCCTCAAACCTTCCGCTACTTTGCTGAGCAGGGTGTAACTATCAAGGTCATTTCCGGTGACAACCCGGCTACGGCTGCGGATGTGGCAGCAAGAGCGGGCATCGATGCCAGCAATGCCTGGATCGACACCACCAAGCTGGAAACCGACGAAGAATTTTTGGATGCGGTGCAAAGCTACACCGTGTTTGGCCGGGTGACCCCAGACAAGAAAAAGAAACTCGTTCAGGCACTGAAAAAACTTGGACACACAGTGGCTATGACAGGCGACGGTGTTAACGACGTGTTGGCTATGCGCGAGGCGAACTGCGCGGTAGCCATGGCCGGAGGCGCCCAGGCTGCCAGCCAGGTTGCCCAGCTGGTGCTGCTGGACTCAGACTTCTCCGCGATGCCCGGCATTGTGGCAGAGGGCCGCCGGGTGGTAAATAATATTCAGCGGGCAGCTACCTTGTTTCTGGTGAAGAACATTTTCTCTTTGGGCCTTTCTCTGATCACGCTTCTGACCAATCTGCCGTACCCCATTGTACCGATCCATCTGACGGTGATCTCCGCGCTGACCATCGGCGTGCCTTCATTCTTTCTGGCCATGGAACCCAATTATGCCCGTTTTCAGGGGCATTTTCTCCGGGGCGTACTGCGAAGAGCTTTCCCCGGCGGATTGACCAATATATTTGTGGTGCTGGCGGCTCAAGCTTATATGACGGTGTTCGGTCTGACTCTGGAACAGACTGGCACGATCTGCGCCGGGATCCTGGGCGTGGTGGGCATGCTGGTGCTGTACCAGGTCAGCAAGCCCTTTGATAAGTTCCGCACGATCATCTGGTGGGCCATGGCGGCCGCGCTGCTGGTGTGTTTTACAGCGCTGGGCGCTACCTTCAACCTGCGCACGGAGGCTCCCTCGGTGCTGTTGGTGATGGGGACCTTGCTGGTTATGACTCCTACGGTCTTTTTTGCCGTCATGCGTGTGTTTGACTGGGGAGATCGGATGGTGGCCCGTGTGCGGGAGTGGAAAGGGAAACACCATGCTGACCTATGAACTGACCAAACAGCCGGGGATCGCACTGTATGAGGAGCTTTACCGATGCATCCGGGCGGATATTCTTCATGGTGTATTGCCCGCGGGGCAGAAGCTGCCATCCAAGCGGACATTAGCTGCCAATTTAAAGGTCAGCAAGATCACGGTAGAGGCGGCCTATGCGCAGCTGCTGGCAGAAGGCTTCATCCGGTCGAAAGAAAAGGTGGGTTACTTTGTAGAGGCTGTCCGGCAGGATAGTATCCAGCCTCTGCCCGACAGGGAGGAACCGCCCCGGCAGAGCTTTGCTCTGGATCTGACGGCCAACTGCTGTACGGACTTTCCTTTTTCTGTTTGGAGCAAGCTACAGAGGTCGGTCATGCTGGACTTGCGGGAGCAGCTGCTGCTTCCACTGCCCAATCGGGGACTGCCGGAACTGCGTCATGCCATTGCCGCCCATCTGGCGGGCTTCCGGGGCATGCGGGTGAGTCCCCAGAATATTCTGATCGGCGCGGGTACGGACTTCTTGTATAATTTACTGATCCAGCTGCTGGGCCGGGATAAGATCTACGCCGTGGAAGAGCCGGGCTATGACAAGATCCGCAGGATCTACGGAGCTGGCGGCGTGCGATGCGTATGTGCCGAGATGGACGAGCAGGGGGTCGTGCCCCAGTCGCTCCATGAGGCCCAGGTGTTGCATATTTCTCCCTCTCATCACTTTCCTACGGGGATCGTGACCCCCTTGAGCCGAAGAGCGGAGCTGCTGCGGTGGGCCCAGGCTGGAGACCGGTATATCATCGAAGATGATTACGACAGTGAATTCCGGTTTCGTGCCCATCCTGTACCGTCTTTGCAATCTCTGGATCAAACCGGCAGGGTAATCTATATGAACACCTTCTCCAAGACCCTGGCATCCTCTATCCGCATCAGCTATATGGTGCTGCCCGGAGAATTGATGGAGCGGTTTCAGAAAGATCTGGGTTTTTACAGCTGCACGGTGCCCAGCTTTGAGCAGTATACACTGGAAAGATTTTTAGCCGGAGGGCATTTTGAAAAGCATATCAACCGGATGCGGAAGGCTTACAAGGCCCGACGTAACCGGCTGATCGGGATCCTGGAAAGCTGCCCAATGGCGGACCGCTTGACAGTTCTGGAACAGGATGCGGGGTTGCATTTTCTGGTAAAGGTGCATACGCAGTTAACAGATGAGATGCTGACACAGGCCCTCGCTGGGAAGGGAATTCGTATCCGCAGCCTAAGCAGCTATTACCATGGGACGATACCATCGGAGGATGAAAGTTGCCTGGTGGTCAATTACTCCGGCCTGACAGAGGAAAACCTGCAGCAGCTGGAACGGCTGCTGGCGGCGTGGTAAATTGGTATTTGTCGGAGAGTTTCCACATAACGCCGTAGGGACGGCCATTGTGCCGTCCGCCCAATCATTTCAACGAAATGATTGGGATTTCCGAAGAAAACAACACGGTTATCGCCTTACGGCGATGCAATTTTTGCAAAATTGCGCTGACGGCCAATGGCCGTCCCTACGTCATCCACGGAAAGCTGCCCGACAAACTGAAATTTGTATTCCTTAGCAATATAGGGCAGATCCTTTGGGATCTGCCCTTGCTTTTTATGGCAGAACCGTTATAATAAAAATAGAAAAACATGTTTTGAGAGAGGAGGAAGACTTCATGGGCGTGAATCCGTCTGTTTATCGCGGACTGCTGCTCGGCCTGGCGGTGGGCGATGCCATGGGCGCATCGGTCGACAAGAAGACCTATGAGCAGATTTGCGAGGACTACGGCCCTGCCGGACTTCTGGGATACGATCTGGCCAATGGCCCGGCGGAGGTCTCTTCCTATACACAGGTGGGTGCTTTTACCTGCAACGGATTGCTTTTGGGACTGACCAAAGGAAAGTCCAGCCCGGCGGATTGCCTTGGGTATGTGACACTGGCGCTGAAAGAATGGGCTAAGGTGCTCTATCTGCCTGGAGACCCGCAGCGCAGATTTTGCTGGCTCAGTCACATCCCTTCTCTGCGTCAGCGCAGGTGTCTGGACGCCCGGACTCTGGATGCTATGATCCGGGATGTGCCCGGAAGTCTGGAGCGGCCCGGTAATCAAGCGGCAGGTCCTGGTACGCTGCCTGCTGCAGTGGTGGTAGGTATGTTCTTCACTCCGGAGCGGATGCAGGTGCAGCAGGTTGGGCTGCTGGGTGCCCGTGTGGTGGCGCTGACCCATGGTGATCCGACTGCGTTTTTAAGCGGTGCGGCGGTAGCTTATACAGTAGCCGGGATCCTGCAGGAGCCGGAAGCACCGTTAAAAGAGCAGCTTGTGCAGGCTGTGACGGTGGTGCAGGCCCAATTTGGCAAACGGTTTCCGCAGGCGGGAGAGGTGCGGCGGCTGGTGGAGAAAGCAGTGGCCCTGGCGGAGAAAGAGAGTCTGTCTGCGGTGGAGGCTATGGAGCATTTGGGATGCGGCACGGCAGCGCAGGTACTGGCGGGCGCAGCCTATGCGGCATTGGCGAGCCAGGGGGACTTTGACCAGGCCATGATCATTGCGGTCAACCACTCCGGCAAAAGCGCCGCCGTGGGAGCTCTGACAGGGGCAATTTTGGGCGCGGCCCTGGGAGAAGAGGCGCTGCCGGAATTCTATTTGGAAAGTCTGCCTTGCGCGGCTGTGCTGCGGGAGCTGGCAGATGACCTGACAGGCGGCGGTGCGCAGGGCTGGCGCAGCAAGCTGTTCGATGATGACTGGGACCGCAAATATAATCAAGGTCTGCCTGTGGAACGCGACGGATGGGAAGAAATTTGAAATAGTTTTGATTTTGACCTAATTTCATTCAAATTCCTCTTGCAAAACAGGAAAATGGGTGCTATAATACAGGTAATCTAGCGTAGAATATACGAAAGAGAGGGGCTCGCCCCTCTCTTTTGCGCTGAAAGAGGGTTTTATTTTGAAGGTTACAGATCAGGTCACGGCTTTTGCCAAACCGGTGGTAGAGGAAAATGGCTGTCAGCTTTGGGACGTGGAATACGTCCGTGAGGGCTCCGAGCGCTATCTGCGGGTGTATATTGACAAGGCCGGCGGCATCGACATCGAAGACTGCGAAAAGATCCACCGGGCTTTGGATCCAATTCTGGATGAGAAGGACCCCATTGCAGAGAGCTATCATTTTGAAGTCTGCTCCGCAGGTCTGGAACGTGCGCTGAAACGGCCCGGCGATTTCCAGCAGTTTATGGGCAGCCCCATTCTGGTCAAGCTCTACCGGCCGCACAATGGTCTAAAGGAAATCCCCGGCGTTTTGCGGGGATATGAGGAAGGCCGGGTAACGGTGGAAGCCGGAAAAGAAACCATCACGTTTGAAAAATCCCAAGTGGCGCTGGTGCGCCTGCGGGTAGAGTTCTAAAAAGACAGCGGCGCGTAAGTACTGCGCGTCCAACAGAAAGTATGTATCATTACCGAAGGAGGAAATAATACAATGGCAAGACAAAGCAGAAAGAAGACTCCTGAGGCACCGAAGGTGGATATCGGTGCGGAGATCTTTGCCAGCCTGCGGGATCTGGAAAAGACCAAGGGTATTCCCGTGGATTACATGGTCGAGCGTCTGAAGCAGGGTATGGCAAATGCCTACCGTAAGGACCGGGAGGACCACCGGGACATTCCTGCAGAGAATGTGGTAGTAGACCTGAGCGAGAAGGGACTGTCCATGCAGGTGCTGAAGACTGCTGTGGAAGAGGTGGAGGATACCGCTCTGGAGATCCACATCGATGCTGCCAGAAACATCGATCCCAATGTGCAGGTAGGCGACAGCGTAAGCATGCAGGTCGACTACCAGAGCTTTAGCCGCATTGCTGCCCAGACCTTCAAGCAGGTGCTGATCCAGGGTATCCGGGAAGCTGAACGCGGCATGGTCTATGAAAGCTATTCTTCCAAGGCACAGGAGCTGCTGACCGGTACGGTGCTGCGCATCGATCCCACCGGCGACATCTTTGTGCGTATCGGCCAGGGCAATGATGCCTCCGATGCTGTGCTGCGCACCGGCGAGCAGATCCCCGGTGAAGTCTGGCAGCCCGGCGATCTGATCCGGGTCTATGTGCTGGAGGTACACCGTATGGGTCGCGGTCCTCTGGTGCATGTGTCCAGAACCCATCCCAATCTGGTCCGCCGTCTGTTCGAGCTGGAAACACCTGAGATCGAGAGCGGCGATGTGGAAGTTCGCAATATTGCCCGTGAGGCCGGCTCCCGCTCCAAGATGGCGGTCCGTGCCGTTACGGAGGGCGTGGATCCTGTGGGTGCCTGCGTCGGTCCCAGAGGTGGCCGTGTAGGTGCAGTCGTGGAAGAGCTGCATGGCGAGAAGATCGATATCGTGGTTTGGAGTGAAGACCCCTGCGAGTATGTGAAGGCTGCACTGAGTCCTGCCGATGTGGTCAGCGTGACTCTGGTGCCCGGCCAGAAGGCCTGTCGGGTCATCGTGCCGGATGACCAGTTGAGCCTGGCCATTGGCAAGGAAGGCCAGAACGCCCGACTGGCTGCCCGACTGACTGGTTATAAAGTGGACATCAAGCCCGCCAGCCAGGCAGAAGAGGAGTAATGACAAATTCACAGTTATAAATTACAAATTGAGTGAATCCATCGATAAATCATTTGTAATTCAACCGAGGAGGTAGACCCATGCAGAAAAAAATTCCCATGCGGCAGTGTATGGGCTGCCGGGAACGGAAGGCCAAGCGGGAAATGATCCGTGTGGTTCGTATGACGGATGGAAATGTGAGCCTGGATTTCAGCGGTAAGCTGAACGGCCGGGGTGCGTATATTTGCCCGGATCCGGAATGCTTGAAGAAAGCCAGAAAGAGCAAGGCTTTAGACCGGAGTCTGGAAGTAGCTATCCCCGAGGAGGTCTATGACCGCCTGAGCGCAGAAATGGAGAAGGCCCATGGATAGAGCATTGAATTATCTGTCTCTGGCCCGGAGGGGCGGCAGAGTGGAGCTGGGGGAAGAGCCCGTAGGCGCGGCTGCCAGAGCCCAGAAGGCCCGGCTGATCGTGGTGGCTTCCGATGCGGGAGATCACACCTGGCGCCGAGCCAAGAGCTTCGCTGCCGGCACGGATCAGGCCTGTATCCGGCTTCCCTTCACCAAAGACGAGATAGGACAGGCCGTCGGTAGGACCAGTCTGGCCATTGCGGCGTTTACGGATCCTGCGCTGGCGTTGGCCTTTTTGAAGGCCTTGCCCAATAGTGAAAAATATACAGCGGAGCTGGAAAGCCTGGAACGCCGTACCCGGCGGGTACAGCAGAGGCAAAAAGAAGCCAGAGCCCATGAGAAGAATGTGAAAACAGGCAAGAAGTAGTGTAATTGACAATTGACAGTGGACAATTGACGGTTAAGGTATCTGATGGCAAGCGTAAAAAATCGTCAACTGTCAACTGTAAATTGTCAACTCCCATGTATTATGGAGGTGCGTATATGAGTTTAGTGAAGTATCGCTTGCGGGAGGTCGCCGCGGATTTCGGCGTGACACCGAAAGAGATCGCAGAGATCCTTTCCAAGTATTGTGAGAAGCCCAAGTCCAATACCCAGGTGCTTACGGAGGATGAGCTGAATGTGGTCTTCGACCGGATGACTGCGGCCCATCCCATCAAGTCCCTGGAGCAGGTGTTTGCTGTCAAGCCCAAGGAGCAGCCCAAGGCAGAGCCGGTGAAGGCTGAGCAGCCCCAGCCCGTCAAGGAGCAGCCCAAGCAGCAGCCCCGGTCCCAGAATCAAGGTAATCAAAATGTGCATCATAATCCTGCGCAGCCCCAGAAGCCCGCGAAGCCTGCGGAGCCGGAGCGTAAGCGAGAGCGCCGTGTGGTGGATACCTCTGCGGTGCAGGTGAATGCAAACCGGTTCGCGGATGTGGACAATCTGGTCTCCGAGCGCGTCCAGAATTTTGAGGGCGGCAAGCAACGCATCGGCGGCGGTAAGGGCAAGCAGCAGAAGCAGCAGAACAACAAGAAGGGCAACAAGTCCCGTAATGAAGAGCAAGAGAAGATGCGTCGTCTCCAGATGGAGGTGGCCCGGAAAGCTCCTGTTACCGTCAAGATCCCCGATGAGATTACCGTGGGTGAGCTGGCAAGCCGGATGAAAAAGACTGCCGGTGAGGTCATCAAGCTGCTGATGAAAAACGGCGTCATCGCTGCCATCAACCAGACCATTGACTATGATACCGCCGAGTTCGTGGCTACGGAACTGGGCTGCAAGGTGGAAAAGGAAGTTACCATTACCATTGAAGAGCGGATCATCGACGATCATGTAGATACCGCCGAGGAGCTGCAGACTCGTGCCCCCGTTGTGGTTGTCATGGGTCACGTTGACCATGGTAAGACCTCCACCTTGGATGCCATCCGTAAGACCTCCGTCACCGCAGGCGAAGCCGGCGGCATCACCCAGCACATCGGCGCTTATACCGTGGATGTGAATGGCCAGATGATCACCTTCCTGGACACCCCCGGTCACGCGGCTTTTACTTCCATGCGTGCCCGCGGCGCCAAGAGTACCGATATCGCCATTCTGGTGGTTGCTGCCGATGACGGCATCATGCCCCAGACCATCGAGTCCATCAACCACGCTAAGGCGGCCGAGGTGCCGTTGATCGTAGCCATTAACAAGATGGATAAGCCCACTGCCAATCCCGATAAGATCAAGGAGCAGCTGACCAAGTATGACCTGATCCCGGAAGAGTGGGGCGACGACACAGTAATTGTGCCCATTTCCGCCAAGACCGGCATGGGCCTGGACGATCTATTGGAAATGGTGCTGCTGACGGCTGAGGTGCAGGAACTGAAGGCTAACCCCAACCGCGCCGCCAAGGGCGTGGTCATCGAGTCCCGCCTGGATAAGACCCGTGGTCCCATTGCTACCTTGCTGGTGCAGAATGGTACCCTGAAGCAGGGCGATATCGTCATTGCCGGTACTGCCGTGGGCCGTGTCCGTGTGATGACCAACGACAAGGGCCGTACCGTGAAGACCGCAGGCCCCTCTGTGCCTGTTGAGATCACCGGCCTTGCGGAAGTGCCCGCTCCCGGCGACGAGTTCAACGCCGTTACCGATGAGCGTATGGCCCGTGAGCTGGTGGAAGTCGGATCGTAGCCATGTCGTTCTGTGAGCCAAGGAGTTGGGTGTGGGTGGTGGCTTGCTATGACAGCATGGACT
>JAZUQE010000205.1:0-4985 GCA_045605575.1 Faecousia sp.
ACAGCCAACTCCTTGGCTCACAGAACGACATGGCTACGATCCGACTTGCTCTTGTACAGAGCCGGGCGCTGTTTATTTTGGGGCTGCCTCACTTAGTGAGACAGCCCCTTTTATTAGTTATGCTTTTTTGCGGTTTTCGTAGAGCTGGTAGCCCTTTTTTACAAGGAACGTGCCCAGGAAGGCGATGCCGATGCCCAGCACTATGGAAGCCAGCACGTCGGTAGGATAGTGGACGTACAGGTACAGCCGGGAGAAGGCGATCAGCACGGCCAGGATCATGGCCGGGATACCGAGCTTGCGGTTGTGAAGCAGGATAGCGGTCGCAGCTTCAAAGGAGGCGATGGTATGACCGGAGGGGAAGGAGTAATCGTGCTGGGCAGCGATCAGCAATTGGATCTCTTTGCCGAAATGCTCCCACTGATAATCATAGGGACGGATCCGTCCGACCAAGGGTTTCAGTAAAACATTGCATACCAAAAGGCCGATGATCAGCGATACACCCATGCTCAGACCCATCTTTCGATACTTAGGGAAGAACAGGCAGATGGCCGCAATGGCGATCCAGAAGATACCGGCATCGCCCAGCAGGGTGATCACGGGCATGACTGTGTCCAGGAAGGGACAGTACAAATTGGCGGCGATCCACTCTAGGATCGGCAGGTCAAAGCTTTCTGCCAGGAAGCTCAAAATATCCATTCCTTATTCACCTCCCTTTTCAAACAATGCCTGCAGCTCCATGGGCTCCAGAATGTAGCCGGTGGGAAGGGCAACGGTGCCGCTGGCGTCGGGCTGGAAGACCAGAGTCAGGGTCGTGTCACCGTTGGCATCCACAGATTCCTTGAACCAGCCGGAGAAGACCTTGCCTTCGGGCACTTCTACGGTGGGAAGCCGAAGGGTGGTGATGTCCGTATCCAGCATCTGGCTGGAGATCACATTGCCATCCACCGTGCAGGTCAGCCGGACCTGGGTAAAGACTTCACCGACATCCACATTGGTCATATCGATGATGCCCTGTTTCGTTCCGACCGTCTCCACAAAATAGGTGGTATCCAGGCTGAAGGTCTTGGTGGTGCCATTGGTACGGATCACGTTCAGATCCATGATCATCCGCACGGAGTACAGATTCTCGCTGTAGCGGTAGTAATTCTGGACGGTGGGGGTGCCGAACTTATAGGTATTGTAATCCTGCAGCCACTCATCTTTGTGGATAGACTTAATGGAGTCGGAATTGCCGGTGAAATATTTACGCAGCTGGCCGTCACCGCTGACGTTCATCATATAGCGGAAATAGGTCTTTGTGGCCTCGATGACGAAGTCCTGCTCCGCCTGGCTGATGGTGGCAGGGGCGGGGGCGGGCTGGCTGTAGGTCTTGGTAGCAGCGTCATATTCCATGGCTACCGCATTTCCAGCCTCGTCTGTCACAGTCACCACCGGGGCGACCATCAGGTTATCCACGTAGTAGGTAGCGGTGCGGGGGCCGTGTACGCCTTCGGGTAGGTACTTTTCGGCGGCGGTGGAGGTGGTACGGATCAAATAACTATCGTCCAGCACCACATCGCCCACCTTCACGGTGCAGCCTTGCTGGGTATGGATGGTGACAAACTCATCGGTGGAGGTGAAGATCTCCACATGGGACAGCTGCCAGTCCGGGATCTCCAATTCACCTGTGACCTCGTTCATCATGGTGAAGGTGCCTAAGTTTTCGTCTCCCAGCCGCAGCACATATTTGCTGCCGCCGGTCAAGCCTGCAGAGGTCTTGCTGTAGGTCAGCTCCTGGGTGCCGACCTTCTGCGTCATGTAGGCACAAAAGTCCTCTTTGGCGGTCACGCCCAGAGTTTCTTCGTCCATTAGGTCGTAGATCTTGCCCCAGTCGGGGTCGGCAAAGAGCTGATCGAAGATTTGCTGGCTCTTGGTGTCCGGCTGGGAGGCTTCAAAGTCCTGCAGCCAGCCGTCCAAAAAGTTCAGCACCCAAGAAGTACCCACAGCAATAGCGGCCAGGAGCAAAAAGTAGAGCACATAGAAGATAATGCCGCCGGGGCCGATCTTCTTATGCTTAGGCTTGGCCTGCCGGGGAGTGGGTGTATTCTGCTGGGGTTCGGCGACTGCGCGCCGGGTCTTGACATTGGCTTCATATTTTCCCCGATACATAGTTAATCCTCACTGCTGGGCCGCACCATGTAGAAGGTGGGCATTCTTCTGGGCTGCTCCTGAAGCAGGGAATAGCTGTTGATCATGTTGATCTCGCCGGTTTCAAAATCCCGCTGCATCATGACTGTGGAGGAGCCGCCGTCCAGGTTACAGGCGTTGACTACGCCGTACTCCACCATAATGTCGATGATGTCGGCATAGGTGCCACCCATGGAGCCCAACTGCCGTCCGTCAATACACAGGAAGATCACGGTGCCGTCGGCGCACTGGCCAAGAGCTGTCCGGGGATTCAGACCGGAATTGGAGTTATAGGCGTCCATATTGATCTCGCCGTTCATAATGAGAACGGGGCCGAAGCAGCAGCCGTCCCGGATGCCAAGCTCCATGGCCCGGTCAGCGGTCATGGACTGGGCAACCACCAGGATGTTATCCTGATTAAAGCCCACGAAGCCTTCCTCGGGGGCGCTGCCGCTGGTCCAGCGGACGGTACCTTCGGAAATGACCAGGTCTTCCGGCACGCTGCCAACCTGGCTGCTTGCCTTACCGTTATCCCAGAAAGCACCGGCGTTGATAGCCGCTACAGCGCCTTCGGTTTCCATCTGGTCGGTAATGCGGGTGCCGGGGATGTCCATGGAGAATTTGTCCGTAGAAGTGGCCAGATAGACACGGCTGGGATCCCGGATCATCATGACATAGGCATTGTAGGTATCTCCGGAAACATAATCCAGCAGAATGCCGTCCTTGGCTTCGGCCCAGCGGTCGGAACCGGAAACGGAGGAATTCAGATCGATGTTGACCTTGGAGCTGTCAGACAGCTCATCGGGAAGCTCAAAATTGGAGGCTTTTTCGATCGCAGCCACCATATCTTCTCCGATAAACAGGGCAGGACACCATTTCATACCGCTGGATTCCCGCAGCGACATGGTCAGCCGGTCCCGGGCGCTGGGGGAGGGACCGTTGAAGATCAGATTCATCACCAGGATCAGGCACAGCAGAAGACCCAGCACTACAGAGAAAAATACCAGCAGGGTGCGACGGACGATGCACCAGATCAGACGGCTGCGCTTTTTTCGGGCAGCCAGTTTCTTAGCTTGCCGGCGTCCCATGGGAATGGGCTGGCCGGAGGTTCGGGTTTCGTTGCTCATAAGGTTTTGTCCTCACTTGGTTTTGTTGGAAGATTTGCCGGAGAATACCCAGCGCTGCTGGATCACAAAGCTGGCGATGAACAGCAGGCACATTACCAGTCCGTAGATCACACCGCGCAGGAAGATCTGGTCGTCGGCGATGGAAAACAGCATATATACACCTTGCGTCAGCAAAAACTGGGCGATCAGCTGAGGGATGGCCAGCGTATAATAGCGGCCCAGGGCTTTGCCGATGGATACTTTGCTCTGGAAGACCAGCCGGTGGTTCATAAAGAAGTTGATCAAAGAGGAGACCAGTCTCGCACCGCCGGAACAGGCCGCTGTCAGCGCAAAATCCTGTAGAACGCCGTAAAGCAGCGCACTCAGCAGCAGGAACATACCTTCGTCCACAAGGGCGCTGACGATGCTGGACAGAGCGTAGCGGAAAAAGTGCTTCAGGATCAGCTTATAGATCCGCCAGCTGTCCCGCACCGCACGGAAATGGGAGGATTTATTCTCTTCTATGTACACTGTGCGGATCTTTACCTCGTCAAAGGGAATTGCGTACTCTTTCATGGCAAGCAGGGTGTTGGTCTCGTACTCAAAGCGGTCACCGTAGACTTGGATCAGCTGTTTCAGATCCTTGGTGGGGATGGCCCGCAGACCGGTCTGGGTGTCGGAGATGGTCATGCCTACAAAAAGCTTAAACACGCCGGAGGTGATCCGGTTGCCCATGCGGCTTCTGGGGGGGACATGGGGCAGGCTGAAATCCCGTACACCAAGTACGCAAATATCCTGCTGCAGCATATGCAGGGCACAGGCCTTGGTATCCTCGGGATGGTGCTGGTTATCACCGTCCACAGTTACCACGCCGGCAGCGTCGGGCCGGTTTTCCAGGAACCAGGAGAAGGCTGTCTTCAGCGCTGCGCCTTTGCCACGGTTTGTCGGGTGATGAAGCAGGTGGATCTCAGGATGCTGCGCGGCAGCATCCTCGAAGTAATGCAGATTTTCTGCCTTGGAGCCGTCGTTGACCAAAATGATGTCGGTAAAGCCGTACTCCAGCAGGCCGTCGATCACGGCAGCCAGTTTTTCATCCGGGTCCAAAGAGGGGAGGACCACGGAGATCTTCGATAATTCAATCATAATATTGCCTCCGGGCATGGTTAGAGATTCTATAATTCGTAGGCATTATATCATAGTTTACCTCATAAGAAAAGACCTTTTTCGACCCTTTTCGAACTTTTTGTCCCCGGGGCGCAAGGGCAATTGGAACACAGCAGGAAAAGCTGGATAAAACAGGGATAAAAAAGGCGGGCGGCTGGTAGCCGCCCCTACGGCATCATAAGGGGTGTGGGGGGGACGGAACAAGGGCGAGTCAAGACCCTCCCCTACGGGGTGCGGAGTAAGAATGGGAATGAGATTGCCACGACCAGTCTGCGGACTGGTCTCGCAATGACAAGGCGTTACGAAGGTGCGGAGGGGAGCCTTGGCGGGCGGCAAGGTTGCCGCCCCTACGGGATCACAAGGAGTGGGGTGGAGGGATGGCGGACGGCCAATGGCCGTCCCTACGGGATCGCAAGGGGCCAGAGGGGATTCCAAAGGGGAAAACGGCGGCTGTTTTGGGATGAAGTAGAACCGATCCGTTTTCCCCTTTGGCCGTCTGGGGAGTTTGGGGGGGCAACGGGGGGGGCCCCGCGGGTCGTTTGGTGCTTT
>JAZUQE010000206.1:0-13499 GCA_045605575.1 Faecousia sp.
TTGCCGAAAAGGAAGGCGGCGGTACCACCGACCCTGCCAACAACTCCCGTCTGGCAACGGTCATCACCAAGGCAAAGGCCGCAAACATGCCCAACGACAACATTAAGCGTTGCTTGGAGAAGGCTGCCGGTGCAGGCGGCGGTGACAGCTATGAATCCATCACCTATGAAGGCTACGGCCCCGGCGGTGTTGCTGTTATCGTGGAGACCATGACCGACAACCGCAACCGTACCGCAGGCTCCATGCGCCACCACTTCGACAAGTTCGGCGGCCATCTGGGTGCTTCCGGCTGCGTAAGCTGGAGCTTCGATAAGAAGGGCGTTCTGGTTATCGACAATTCCGAGGGCGACTATGACGAGGAAGAGGTCATGATGGACGCCATGGAGGCCGGTGCCGATGACTTCGAGGCCGAGGAAGACTGCTTCACCATCTACACCCTCCCCGATGACTTCAACGATGTGGTCAGCAACCTCAGCAAGTACACCTTCGCTTCTGCCCAGATCGAAATGGTTCCCCAGAACTATCAGAAGCTGGAGAGCGAAGAGCACATCTCCCTGATGGAAAAGCTGCTGGATATCATGGAAGATGATGACGATGTCCAAAACGTCTGGCACAACTGGGAGCAGGATTGATCTTTCTTAATATGACAAAAGGCGCGGAGCAATCCGCGCCTTTTTCTTTTGGGTACCGGGATATTCCATTGGCCGTCCGCAAGGGCTCCCTCTCCGGGATATCTGTCAGCAAAGCGGATTGCGCAGGGGATCCCCCTCCGCACCCGTAGGGCGCGGCATCCTTGACGCGCCGCCTCCTCCGCACCTGTATGTGCCTTCACAGAGTGACCGGGATCTTCTCTTTCACTCCTCTTTTGCCGGATCAAACTTCTCTTCCACCGGATAGCTGTCCGTATCCGCGTAATGCCACCACTCGGTCGCACCGCCTTCAAAGCCGCACTGGATCATGATCCGCTCCAGAAACAGCACATTCTCCAGCGCCGCTGCGGGACAATCTCTGTAATCTCTGTCCGCAAGCTCTGTAAAATCGTCAAAGCCTGTTGGCATCCGCAGCTCCCTGCCGGTGTACAGGTCGATCAGGGTCACATCGACCGCGCTGCCGCGGCAGTGATTCCGATTACCCGTTACAGGGTGAGACACATACCGGGTATCCGGACAGTGTTCCCATAAAGCCTCCTGGGCACTGATTGGTCGAAAGGCATCCCAGATCTTCAGCCCCAGCCCATACTGAGCCAGCTGCTCGCAGACCTTACTCAGCTTTTTCACTGTGCCGTAGCGCAGCCAGCCGTCTGAGAACGCATATACCTTCTGTCCGATAAAATTATCCTGGGTAGCATACCGCAGGGAAATGACCGCCGTAGGAATATAATCGCGGATGCGCACCAGCTCCGTATCGTCCGGTTCTGCGTGCTGTTTCAGCGTGCTGTCCGGCACAGTCATATTCTCCGCTCCGGTAGGTGTCGATGTGATCGTCGGCATATTCTCGCCTGTTGCCGGGCTGCAACCCGTCAGAAGCAGCGTCAACACCAGTAATACACTCCATCTTCTGATCATCCCGATTCCTCCTTTTTGATGATTCTACCGATCCCTTGCATCCGAATTGCATCGTGTGCCTTCATTTTGCCATGCATTCAGTTTTTTTGCAAGCAGCTATTGTACATTTTCTATTTTTTTGTTATAATGTTTAAAAAAGTATTTATAATGGATGTGTTATGCTTTGAAATACGGAATTTGGAATGTTCAAGAGCCAAAAATGGAAGCGGTAAATGCCTTGGTATCCGGCGGCTGCAAGCCGCTGACAGCCATGATCCTTGCTTCCCGCGGAATCGAAACCAGTCAGGCAGCCAATCAGTATTTAAGCTGCCATGGGGAGCTACCCGATCCTTTTTTGATGACGGATATGGACCTGGCTGTCGGCCGCATTGGTCTGGCGATCTCCCGTGGCGAGAAGATCGCCGTTTTCGGTGACTATGATGTAGACGGCACCACCGCCCCCTGCCTGCTGACCAGCTTTCTGCGCAGCTGCGGGGGGCAGTGCGTGTCATACATCCCCGGGCGGCTGGAGGAGGGCTACGGTCTGAATCCCATTGCGATCCGCTATCTGCACGCAGAAGGTGTCAGCCTGATCGTTACGGTAGACTGCGGTATCACCGCTATCGCCGAGGCCCAGCTCTGTAAAGAGCTCGGCATTGACCTGGTGATCACAGACCACCATGAATGCAAGGAGCAGCTGCCGGAAGCCATTGCCGTTCTGGATCCTCACCGTCCCGATGGCGGCTATCCCCATAAAAACCTTTCCGGTGTGGGTGTTGCTTTCAAACTGGCCGCCGCACTCAGCGGCGATCAAGACGCGGTACTTGCCGAGTATGCCGATATGGTCTGCCTGGGCACTGTGGCCGATGTGATGCTGCTGCAGGGAGAAAACCGTGTCTTTGTGGACCGGGGTCTGCGATCCATGCAGCACACCCACCGTCCCGGCATTGCCGCTTTAATGGAAGAATGCGGTTGTGACCCCAGCACGCTGAATGCTACCGCCATCGGCTTTATGCTGGCCCCCCGGATCAACGCAGCCGGACGCATGGGGAGGATCGAGCTGGCTGTGGATCTGTTTCTCACAAACGATCCTGAAAAAGCCCGGGAGCTTGCCAAAGCCCTGTGTGAGCTGAATCGTCAGCGGCAAAGTGTAGAATCCGAGATCTATGAGCAAGCCGTATCCATGCTGCCCGCAGACAGTGTGCCCGAAGCCATCGTGCTGGCGGATGACCGCTGGCACCAGGGCGTGGTTGGTATTGTAGCCAGCCGCATTGCGGAGGAATACTGCTGCCCCACCTTTTTGATCTGCATGGACGGCGAGCACGGTAAAGCCAGCTCCCGCAGCTACGGCGGTTTCAACCTCTTCGCCTCTCTCACCGCCCTTTCTGACCTTCTGGAAAGCTACGGCGGTCACGAGCTGGCAGCAGGCTTCACCATCAACCGCCGTAATATTGACGAATTCCGCACCCAGGTCTGTGCTCTGGCTTCCCAATACTATCGCGATGACACGCCCCGCACCGTTCTGGATGTTGACTGCAGTATCCGGGCCGAGCTTTTGACACTGCCCAATGTGGAGCATCTGTCCGCTCTGGAGCCCTGTGGAAACGGCTGTCCCAAGCCGGTTTTGATGATGGAGCAGCTGCAGATCGAGCGGCTGCAAAGCGTTGGCAACGGCAAGCACCTGCGCCTGCGCCTCCGTCAGGGCCGCTACAGCATCAATGCGATCTATTTTTCCGCCACTGCCCAGTCTGCCTCCATCTGCCAAGGGGATCTGGTAGATGTTGCCTTCAATCCCCAGGTCAACGAATTCCGGGGTGAGAAGAGCGTACAGATGAACATTCTGGACATCCGACCATCCTGTAAAGCTGCCTGCTCTCCGGAGCTTGGCTGCTACGCCAGTCTCCACGCCGGCACTCAGCTTCCCAGTGGAGCTGCCGCTTTGCTGCCTGACCGCACCACGCTGGCAACCGTATGGCGCTATCTGGCCGCCTCCGGCAGCGATACCATCGAAGAATCTCCCATCTGCCTGTGCCGCAAGATCGTCCGCTGGTCAAACAGCCCCCTGAGTTTGGGTTGTCTGATGACCTGCCTGGATATTTTTGCGGATGTGGGGCTGCTTCAAGCCCTACGGCTACATAAATATATTTCCATCCGCCTGACCCCCGGCACACAAAAAGCCGATCTGACCCAAAGTCAGACTATGCGCAGGCTCCTTGACCTGAAAGAGAGTTGATCGCTTTGGAAACCTTCTCCGAACATTATGAATCCATGCGCGCCACGATCCTCAAATGCATGCCCTCCACGGACATGGCATTGATCGACCGTGCCGTCGAATACGCCGATCAAAAGCATAAGCAGCAAAAACGCAAGGATGGCTCACCTTACATTATCCATCCTCTGGCAGTTGCTGAGATCGTAGCCGAAATGGGACTGGACACCGATGCCATTCTGGGTGCCCTGCTCCATGACTGCATCGAGGATACCGATGCCTCACACGATGACATTTCTCAGCTCTTCGGCAATACCGCCGCCGAGCTTGTAGAGGGTGTTACCAAGCTGACCCGAGCCAATTTCACCAGCAGCGAGCAGGCACAGATGGAAAATCTGCGCAAGATGTTCATGGCTATGTCCAAGGACATCCGTGTGGTGCTGATCAAGATCGCCGACCGGCTGCACAACATGCGTACCATGCAGTACCAGACTCCCGCTAAGCAGATCATCAAATGCCGGGAGACCATGGATATCTATGCTCCCCTGGCCCACCGCCTTGGTATGCAGAAGATCAAATGGGAGCTGGAGGACATTTCTCTTCGCTATCTGGAGCCGGAAGCCTATGACCAGATCATGGCCTACCTGAATGCCCACCATGAGCAGGATGAAGCCTTCATGCACACCATTCAGGACAAGATCACCCAGCGGCTGTCCTCCGTTGGCATCCACAATACCACCTATGGCCGCATCAAACACGTCTACTCCATCTACCGTAAGATGAAGACCCAGAATAAGACCCTCGCGGAGATGTATGACCTGTATGCCTTCCGGGTCATCGTGGATAATATTCCCAACTGCTATAATGTGCTGGGCCATGTCCACGATTTGTTCAACCTGGTTCCCGGCCGCTTCAAGGACTATATCTCCACCCCCAAGCCCAATATGTACCAGAGTCTGCACACCACCGTTATCGGCACCCAGGGCATTCCCTTTGAAGTACAGATCCGCACCTGGGAGATGCATGAGACCGCCGAATACGGTATCGCCGCCCACTGGAAATACAAGCAGGGCACCGGAAACGGCAACGAAAAGGACTTTGAATGGGTGCGCCGTCTGTTGGAAAGCCAGCAGGACACCGACGCGGAAGATTATGTAAACTCCCTCAAGATCGACATGTTCGATGACGAGGTGTTTGTCTTCACGCCCAAGGGCAAGATCGTCTCTTTGCCCGCAGGCTCTACCCCCATTGATTTTGCCTATGCCATCCACTCCGGTGTGGGCAACGCCATGGTCGGTGCCAAGGTCATGGGCCGGATCTGTAATATCGATACGCCGCTGAAAAACGGCGATATCATTGAGATCATGACCTCCAAAGCCGCCAAGGGTCCCAGCCGGGACTGGCTGAATATATGCAAAAGCAACCAAGCACGAACAAAGATCAAGCAGTGGTTCAAGAAGGAAAAGCGGGAAGAAAACATCCTCCATGGCCGTTCCAGCTTTGAAGCGGAGATGAAGCGCCTGCTGCTGCCCCTGTCAGCACTGACTGAGCCGGAGTTGGAGCCGCTGCTTCTGAAAAAGCTGTCCTTCGATAACTGGGACGATATGTACGCTGCCATTGGCTATGGTGGTTTGACCGCAACCAAAGCCGTGGGTCGGATCCGGGACGATATCAATCGTGCTCTAAAGGCTCAGGAGGCAGAAAAGCAGCCCAAGCTGCTGCGCACTATGCCGGACAGTGAGGCCATTCGCCGCAACCGTCACGCCGTCAATGGTGTCATCGTGGAGGATATCGATTCTTGTATGATCAAATTCTCCAAGTGCTGCACCCCTGTCCCCGGCGACGATATCGTGGGCTTTATCACCAAGGGCTTTGGCGTTTCTATCCACCGCTGCGACTGCCCCAATGCCCAGCACCGGGATGACCCCAAACAGGCCGCCCGTTGGGTGCGGGTCAGCTGGGTCAACCAGGAGGAACAGCCCTTTGAGACTACCCTGGAGCTGGACTGCATCACCCGGGATGGTCTTCTGCTGGATGTAGCCACAGCCATGTCCACCGCCCGCGTCCGGGTCAAAGAACTGTACGGTAAGGACCTGCCCGGCGGCAAGAGCACCTTTACCGTTCGCTTTGAAGTCCGCAACGTGGCTGAGCTGGAAGCCATCCGCACCAAGCTTTTGAATGTACGGGACGTGATCGGCACCAGAAGAGGACAAACCTAATTCAGTCGGACCGCACTTTCTTCATGGTAAGGAGTAACCATTTATGCGCGCTGTATTAACAAGAGTAAAATCCGCCTCCGTTACCATCAACGGCCACGTGGTCGGCTCCATCGGCAAGGGTTTTCTGATCCTGCTGGGCATCGGCCCCGGGGATACCCAGAAAGAATGCCGCTATTTGGCTGAAAAGGCCCTGGGACTGCGGATCTTTGAGGATGAAAACGGCAAGATGAACCTGAGCCTGGACGCTGTTGGCGGTCAGGTGCTGGTAGTCAGCCAGTTCACCCTCTACGGCAACTGCCGTAAAGGCCGCCGCCCCAGCTTTACAGATGCCGCCGGCCCGGAGCTGGGTAATCAGCTGTACGAGCAGTTTTTGCGCGACTGTGAAACCCTTGGCTACCCGCCTCAGCATGGCTGCTTCGGTGCAGATATGCAGGTAGCCTCCGTCAACGACGGCCCGGTAACTCTGATCCTGGACACCGACCAGCTGATGGACACCCCCAGACGGTAACCTGCGGTCATCGTGAGGTGCATAAGCGCCGCGGCGATCCGTCCCCGATCTTAGGAGGAATCTCTATGCTCTGCATCCATACCCTTCCGCTGGGAAGCTATCAAACCAATTGCTATATCGTCCGGGACAGCCGTGCAAGCAGCTGTGCCGTCATCGATCCGGGCTACGAACCGGATACGATCCTGAACTTTTTAAAAAAAGAAGGCCTGACTCTGGATGCCATTTTGCTGACCCATGGCCATTTCGACCATGTCGGTGCCGTTGAACCCCTCTGCAAGGCCACCGGCTGCCGGCTTTGGATGCACGAGCGGGATTATTCCCAGTTCCAAAACCCGGTCAATGCCTTCTTCTATCCCATCGCAAACTGTGATTTTACAGAGGTCTCCTTCTGTGAAAACGGCGAACAGATCCATGCAGGCGGCCAGACCTTCACTGCCATCGATACCCCTGGCCATACCTGGGGCAGTGTGTGTTTTCTTTGCGAAGATGCCCTCTTCAGCGGTGACACTCTGTTTGCCGGTTCCTGCGGCCGTACGGACCTGCCCGGCGGTGATGCATCCGTCCTGCGCCAGTCTCTGGAGTATCTGTCTGAGCTGGAAGCCGATTACCGTGTCTTCCCCGGCCACGGCGAACCTACTACCCTGCGCTGCGAAAAAGCCACAAACCCCTACCTTCGCCCCTACAGCAGTTTTTAATTTTCGATGACATCCTATTATAAGTCATGTAAATTGGTATTTGTCGCACAGTCTCCCGCACTACGCCGCAGGGACGGCCATTGGCCGTCCGCCCAATCATTTCATCGAAATGATTGGGATTTCCGAAGGAAATAACACAGTTATCGCCTTACGACGATGCAGTTTTATTTGCAAAATTGCCGGATGCCCAATTGGCGTCCCTACAGTTTATCATGCTGCCGTAGGCAGTCCGATAAACTGAAATTTATACAGAAGGTATCCCTATGAAACTCACACTGATCGGTCATAATGACTTGTACGCGGTAGAGCAGCTGCAGCTGGCCCTGTTCCCACCGGAGGGTGAGGATCGCGGTACCGCCGTCAGCGCCCTGCACCGCGGCAGAACCTGGCTCACCGCCTCCACTACGATCACCCGGGATGGAAAAACCACCCGGGCCGTTCGCCGTTTAAAAGCCTGTGACGAAACCGTTCGCAACCGCCGCCGCTGCCTGCAGCAAAGCTTCTATCTGGCAGCGCTCCCCCATCTGGAATCCATACCTGCCTGGGGTGCCCTCTCCGGTGTACGCCCCACCAAGCTCTCCACCAAGCATATGCTGGAAGGCGGCAGTGCCGCTTCCGCGGAAAAGCTGCTGAAGGATGTCTATTTCGTCACCCCCGACCGCCGTCAGCTGGCTCTGGACTGCAGCCGCTCTACAGTGCAGGCCTATAAACAGCTGGAGGCGCAGGACATATCCTTGTATGTGGGGATCCCCTTTTGTCCCACCCGCTGCAGCTATTGCAGCTTCGTCAGCCGGACCGTGGGCAAACGCACAGAACTTCTGGAGCCCTATCTGGAAGCGCTGACCCGGGAAATCGAGCTGACCGGCAAGCTTCTGGAAAAAACCGGCCGCAAGGTGCGTACTTTGTATATAGGCGGGGGCACCCCCACCACCCTGTCCGCCGCCCAAATGCATCGGCTGATGCAGGCTCTGCGCCAGCACCTGGATCTGAGCCGCTGTGTGGAATTCACCGTAGAGGGTGGCCGTCCGGATACATTGGATGCGCAAAAGCTGCGCGTCATTGCCGAAAACGGTGCCGACCGCATGAGTATCAATCCCCAGACCATGATCGATTCCGTGCTGAAAGCCTGCGGCAGGCCCCATAGCGCCGCAGCTGTTCTGAAGGCCTACGCCCAGGCACAGGCAGCAGGTTTCCGTGCCATCAATATGGATCTGATCGCCGGCCTGCCAACCGATACCGTTGACGGTTTCTGCCATTCTCTGGACACGGTGCTTTCTCTTTCTCCTGCCAACATCACCGTCCATACCCTGGCTTTGAAAAAGGGTGCGGATCTGTTTGAGAAGCGGGCCGATCTCCCCACTGCCAGCCATGTGACCCAGATGGTGGAATACGCCAATACCCGGCTGCGGGAAGCCGGCTATCAGCCCTATTATCTGTACCGTCAAAAATATATGTCCGGCAGCTTTGAAAACGTAGGCTGGAGCCGGGACGGATTGGATTGCCTCTATAATATCTACATGATGGAAGAGCTGCATACCATCGTTTCCCTGGGCGGCGGCGGTATGAACAAGGTCAATTTCCCGGACGGCTCCTTGCAGCGCTTCCACAATCCCAAGTTCCCGGAGCAGTACATCGAGCAGATCGACTCCGTACTGCGCCAGAAAGAAGACCTCTTTGAACTGCTGTAGCGAAAAGATGAAACATGAAGCGGGAGGATCCAAAAAAATCTTCACCCTCCATTGGTAATCTCTGCAGCCGTGTACCCATAATGGAAAGGATGCTTAATGTTGGATACACTCATCTCCAATGTCACCATAGTGACCATGAACGAGCGGATGGAGATTCTGTTCGGCGGCTATCTCGGCATCACCGACGGAAAGATCACCTCCATTTCCAAAGCCGCTCCCAAAGAGCAGCCAAAGACCATCATCGATGGCACCGGTATGGTGGCCATTCCCGGTCTTGTAAACTGTCATACCCACCTATCTACTGCCGCCCTGCGAGGCTGGTTTGACGAGCTTTCCGGCACTTCCGCACTGGAAGAGCTTCTGAAGAAGGAAGCGAAAATGGACTCCCGGTGCGCCAAAGCTGCCGCCACTCTGGGCATTGCCGAATGCCTGCGTTTTGGCATCACCTCCGTCTCCGACCTGTACTATTTCCCGGAGGCTACCGCCCAGGCGGCAGCCGATGCCGGCATTAAAGCCAATATCGCCCTTTCCACTTACCGGTTTATTGATGAAAACGAGGACTTCGATTTCAGCTCCGACGAGCAGTGTCAGGAGCTGAGCCGGGTATGCGAAAAGTGGAACGGTTTTGACGATGGCCGCATCCGGGTGGATGCGGGCATCTGGGCGGAATACACCAGCAACCACCGTCTATGGGAAGCTCTGGCAGACTTCGCTTCTGAAAAAGGCTTGGGCATGCAACTGCATCTGAGTGAAAGTCAGGCAGAAGTGGACTCCTGTCTGGACCGTACCGGTCTGAGCCCTGCCGAGCTATTAGACTGTCACGGAATTTTTCGTGTTCCCGCCACAGCCGCAGGCTGCGGCTGTTTGCAGGACACAGAGCGCAAGCTGCTCGCCAAGCGGGGGTCCTCCGCCGTTGCCATGCCCCTGGCCGCTGCCCGCAGCGGCCAACCTGCCACTCCCATCACCGACTGTGTCAAAGCCGGTATGAATGTGGCCTTCGGTACGGGCGGCATGATGGATACCGGTAACCTGGATCTGTTTGAAGTCATGCGGGCCGCTGTGCTGGCCTCCCGGGGAGCCGATGCCCCGTTGCCTGCCCAGGCCGCGCTGATGATGGCAACCGTTTGCGGTGCCCGTGCCCAGGGCCGTGCCGGGGAATGTGGCATGCTCAAGGAAGGTATGGACGCGGATCTGGCTCTGATCGACTTTTCTGCCCCCCACCTTATGCCTTGCCACAATGTGACCGGGGCCTTGGTCTTCTCCGCCAAAGGCGGGGATGTGGCCTTGACTATGGTTCGGGGCCGTATTCTCTACCGCAGCGGCACCTTCCCCACCCTGGATCTTCAAGCATGTGTGGAAGAACTGACCAAGTACGCCATTCCTACGCTGCTGGCGCAGGAACAATAAGGAGGTTTTTATGTCACAAACTCCCAAAAAGCAGACCTTCCTCCATGGCGCCGCGCTGCTTGCCATTGCCACCGCGATCGTCAAGGTCATCGGCGCGCTGTACAAGCTGCCGCTGAAAATGGTGATCGGTGACGAGGGTTACAGTTACTTCTCCACTGCCTATGATATCTACACCGTCCTTCTGCTGATCTCTACCGCAGGCCTGCCGGTGGCCATGAGCCGCATGATCAGCCAGGCCTCCTCTCTTGGCAACCAGAACCAAGTCAAACGGGTCTACAGCTGCGCAAGAACGCTGTTCTTTACCATCGGCGGTGCCGGCACTTTACTGATGATGGTCTTCTGCCGCGAGCTGGCCCAGGCTTTAGAGCAGCCGGACGCCTGGTTCGCCATCGTTTGTTTGGGTCCCTGTTCCTTCCTCATGGGCATTATTTCTACCTACCGGGGCTTTTTCCAGGGCCACGGCAATATGATCCCCACCTCCGTCAGTCAGGTTTTGGAGGCCGTCTGTAAACTCATCGTCGGCCTGCTGGCCGCCGTGGTGCTGCTGCACTTCACCGGCAGCATCCCCCTGGCCGCCGGCGGTGCCATTCTGGGCGTTACCGCCAGTTGCCTGCTCTCTGCTGTTTACCTGCTGTTTGTCTTCCGTCGCAGCTTCAGCGCCCTTCCCCACTCTGAAGGGGAAGTCACCTCCTTTGGAAGAACTACCAAGCAGCTGCTCGCCATTGCCATTCCCATCACCATTGGTGCCGCTGGCCTACAGCTGCTGACCGTGGTAGAGACCAGCCTGTATATGGACCGGCTCATCGGGCTTCTGGAAACCAACCAGCTTACCTCTCCCCTGGTAGAGTTGCTGCGTCAGCAGATCAGCGATGCCAACCCCGGCGGTCTGACCGCCGCTGAGACCAACGCCAAAATCGCTGCCAATCTCAACGGCATTTACAACATGGGCAAGACCATCTACAATATGCCCAACTCCTTCATCACCCCCATCACCATCAGCATCATCCCCGCCATCACAGCCCATCTGACTCTGTGCAGCCACCAGGGTGTCAAATCCACAGAGGAATCCGCCGCCCGGATCACCGCGCTGCTGAGTCTACCCTGCGCCATTGGATTGATGGTGCTTGCCGAGCCCATCATGGCCCTGCTGGGTGGTTACAGCGGCGAAAAGCTGGTGCTGGCCGGACAGCTGCTGCGGCTGCTGGCTATCAGCACCTTCCTGCACGCCATCGTGCTGCTGACCAATGCCATCATGCAAGCCCATGGTCACGCCAATATTCCTGTGGTCAATATGCTGGGCAGCGGTGTCATCAAGCTGGCTGTGGTGTATATCCTCTCCGGCAACCCCAGTATCGGCATTCTGGGAGCCCCCATCGGCACGGCCCTTTGCAATCTGTGTATCGCGGTTTTGAATCTGTTCTCCATCCGCAAATGCATCGAGCAGAAACCCGCCCTGGTCCGCAACCTTCTGCGTCCGGCTATTCCCGCTGCTTTGATGGGCGCAGTGGCCTTCGGCTGCTGGAAGGGCCTGGTGGCCCTGCTGGGCGCGGATGCCAGCCGCGTGATTCTCTGCGGCGTTCCCATTGCCGCGGCCGCCTTGGTGTACGTGATCTGTGTTCCCGTGTTTAAAGCCATCACCGCCGAGGATTGCAAGCTGCTTCCCAAGGGTGAAAAGATCGCCCGGCTGCTGCATTTATAATTATTTTCATTCTAGGGAGAAATTCCCTTGCAATTGGGCATGATATGTGATATTCTAAATTTTGCTGTAATGAAAAGAAGAAAAGAGGCTATTATTATGAACAAACCCGAACTGATTGCTGCCGCCGCTGAGAAGGCCGGCCTGTCTAAGAAAGACGCAGAGCGTGTCATCAACGCCGCTGTGGACACCATTGTTGCTGAGCTTGCCAAGGGCGAGCGGGTGCAGCTGTCCGGCTTCGGCATCTTTGAGACCAAAGAGCGGGAAGCCCGTGTAGGCCGCAACCCCCGCACCAAGGAGACTATCCAGATCCCCGCTACCCGCACCCCCGCTTTCAAGGCCAGCAAGGCTCTGAAGGACGCTGTCGCCAAGTAATATGCGGCTGGATAAATTCCTGAAAGTCTCCCGCCTGATCAAGCGCCGTACGGTGGCCAACGAAGCCTGTGATAACGGACGCATCAGCGTCAACGGCCGGATCGTCAAAGCAAGCTACGAGGTCAAGGTAGGCGACAAGCTGGAGATCACAATGGGCACCCGGACGGTGGCCGTGGAGGTCGTACAGGTGGCTGATAATGTCCGCAAGGACGATGCCGCAGCTATGTACAGGGAAATCTGAGCATCGGGGCGAACCCAGCGTTCGCCCCTCCCATGTTCAGCCCCTTAAAGGCAGTTATAAATTAAAAAACATAAATTTTCTCTTGACAACAGGGAAATTCCATGCTAGAATTAGCAGGTAATGAAGAAGGCTGAACATCCGCCTCACCGCAAGCTTCTGCAAAGCGGTCAATATTCCCGTTTCCTTTTGGGCGCGGAGTATGTGTGCGGATGCTTGGCATCCGCTTTTCTTGTTTTATCTGGAGGTGCTTACCATCAGCAAGTTTGATCATCAGCTCAATGAGGAGATCCGGGACAAAGAGGTCCGCGTGATCGGCTCCGAGGGTGCCCAGCTGGGCATCATGTCTGCCGCGCAGGCCAATGCACTGGCCGAAGAACAGGGTCTGGACCTGGTCAAGATCTCTCCCAATGCGGTTCCCCCCGTCTGCAAGATCATGGACTATTCCAAGTTCTGCTTCGATCAGAAGAAGCGTGAAAAGGAAGCCAAGAAGAACCAGCGTGTGGTCGAGATCAAGGAGATCCGCATGAGCCCCAGTATTGATACCAATGACTTTAACACCAAGGTCAAAGCTGCCCAGAAATTTCTGGCAGACGGCAACCGGGTGAAGGTCAGCGTCCGCTTCCGCGGCCGCGGGATGGCACATACCAATCTGGGTGAAAAGCTTTTGATGGACTTTTCCCAGGCCTGCGCCGAAATCGCCAATATGGAAAAGAACCCCAAGCTGGAAGGCCGCTTCATGGCGATGTTCCTGGCTCCCAAGAACAGCAAATAAGTAACACTGTTACCAAAGATACGGAAGGAGAATTACCTATGCCTAAGCTGAAAACCCATAGCGGTGCAAAGAAGAGATTCAACCTGACCAAGTCCGGTAAGGTTAAGAGAGCCCGCGCTTACAAGAGCCACATCCTCACCAAGAA
>JAZUQE010000207.1:0-2810 GCA_045605575.1 Faecousia sp.
ACGTTGTACCCACAGGTGAGGAGGGGCGGCGCGTCAAGGAAGTCGCGCCCTACAGGGTGCGGAGTGAGAATGGGAATGAGATTGCCACGACCAGTCTGCGGACTGGTCTCGCAATGACAGGGAGTTGAGAAGGTGCGGAGGGGAGCCTTGACGGGCGATCCATGATCGCCCCTACGGGATCGAAGGGAACTGTACAGACCGGTGGAAAACATTGTGTTCAGTATAGCACAAAAAATGGAATATGGATAGCATTTTTCTGCGTCAGAGGTTATAATGAGGGAAAAAAGATCGAGGAGGATATGCATGAAACGTATTTTGAAGAGGATCGGCATAACTGTGCTGGTGGTTGCCGTTCTGCTGGGTGCGGGACTGGGGACGCTGTATCTGTATTCGGTGGGTTATGCAACGGAGGCACCTGCGCAGAGCATAAACAATTCTACCGGACTGGTACAGGCCAGCGGACGGGGACTGTATGATGCCCAGGGACAGCTTGTGGTGCTGCGGGGCATCAATGCGGGACAGATCCTGGTGCAGGAGGGATGGATGAGCCCCTTTGCACTGGAGCCGGTGAAAAATGCGGACGGTTCCTATGTACTCGATGGGGATGGGAACCTCCAATATCCGGAGTTTACAGAGGAGGATCTGCGGCAGGGACTGGCGGCCAATCCCAACCTAAAAGACTATGATGTGGATGAGCTGATGCGACTGTATTGGGGCAGCTTCTTTACGCCAGAGGATTTTCGGATCATCAAGGAAGAACTGAAGATGAACGTCATCCGGCTGCCCTTCTACTATCGCAATATTTTGAACGATGACCTGTCCGTGAAAGAGGAGACGGAAGCGTTTGATTATCTGGACTGGTTCGTAGCTTGCGCAGCAGAGCAGGAATTGTATGTGATCCTGGATCTGCATGGCGCACCCGGCGGGCAGAACGGTTATGAGCATTCCGGAAAGGCGGATGGGTACGCGGGCCTTTGGGTCAGCGAGGAAAATATTCAGGCGACAGTGGAACTATGGGACGCAGTATCTGAGCATTACACAAATGCAAAACCGGAGTTGGGAAAGTGGATCGCCAGCTACGATATTCTGAATGAGCCCACTTACACCGGCACGCTGGCCACGACACGGGGCTGCTGGGAGGTCTTTGACCGGATCTATGATGCCATCCGGGAGAATGGAGATCAGCATGTGGTGACCATGGAGGGATGCTGGGATTTTTCTACGCTGCCGGATCCTGCGGAGTATGGCTGGGAGAATGTACAGTATGAATATCACTGGTACAACTGGACACCGGAGCTGGTGCCGGACAGGCTGTTTGTGATGTATCAGGATCTGTTCAATCTGGGACGCGACTATGACGTGCCGGTGCTGATCGGCGAGTTTACGCTGTTTGAAGACAGGGAGCGCTGGGAAAACCGGTTGGAGCTGTTTGACCAAAGAGGGTACAACTGGACGATCTGGAACTATAAGACAACCGTAACCGGCTGGTGGACCTCCTCCTGGGGCGTATATACGGCGCAGCTGCACTTAGAGCCACATACCGACAGCTGCAAGTGCAATGTGGCCACGTGTACTTACGAAGAATTCCTGGCGGCCTGTGAAGCTGTGAAAACGGAAAACTGCGCTACGGGAACGCTGCTGGAAGTGATACAGGCGTACAACCGGGGACGTTGAAGACAAAAAGTTGGGTGCCCACACGGGCACCCAACAGATTTAATATAGCACATAAAAAATAGAAGTGTCAATAGTTTTATGTAAAAAAATTAAATTCTGCGCTTTAAACAAGCAGATATTGGTGAGTTTGTACAATTTTCTGGCTTGAAAAAAAGATACTTCTGTGCTACATTATAGACACAAGAGGTGATACCAATGTACAGGTAAAACTCTTAAGGATCGGAAAAACCAAAGGCTGCCAAATGAAGATAATGGGAAGACTCAAATCTCGCAACATATACGGATGCAGTCGATCCCATGAAAGCAGGTAAGCAGGAGATGGAAACGATCCGCTGACACGACCTTCGCAAGGAGAAACGGCAGGAAGCAAGATGCTTCCGGAAGTGGAAGGCAATCGAAAAAAGCCGAAAGTACGGAGGGAATGCTGTCAGAAAAAAGGCCTGAAACATCACAGGCCGGTGGGCAGATCCAAAAGGAAATGCCAAATCTGCAGAAAGCGGGGTTAACCAATGATGTTAGATAATAAGACTGAACAGAAATAACCCTTGACGAACAGAGTGGTCAGCTGATTCGTCAAGGGTTATTTCTTTTTTGCCCTGGGAGTCTAGGTGGGCGATCGATGATCGCCTCTACGGTGATTACGGGCTCCCCCCGGCGCTGCGCGCCACCCCCCTCATAAATGCGGGGGGCAAGGGGAAGCGGGAGGGGTGCGGGCGGCACGGTGATCGCTCCTACGGGATCGCAAGGGGCCAGAGGGGATTCCAAAGGGGAAAACGGAGGTCATTTTGGATGAAGTAGATCCGATCCGTTTTCCTCTTTGGCCGTCTGGGGAGTCCGGGGACCATACGGAAGGTCCCCGGCGGCTCTTTGGATACTTTCTGGCCGGACAGAAAGTATCATAACTCAAAGAAGCTTCTTTTGCGGCAAAAAGCCGATTCCCTTTCCGCCCACTCTTAGATGCTGAGACGGCAACAACAAGGGAGGGTCAAGACCCTCCCCTACGGGGTGCGGAGTGAGAATGGGAATGAGATTGCCACGACCAGTCTGCGGACTGGTCTCGCAATGACAGGGAGTTGAGAAGTGCGGAAGGAAGCCTTGGCGGGCGGCTGGTAGCCGCCCCTACGGCATCATAAGGG
>JAZUQE010000208.1:0-3104 GCA_045605575.1 Faecousia sp.
GGTCGGCATGGGTGGTAACAGAGATGATATTGGTTAACATAATTTCTTCCACCGGTGTTTCATCATCCACGCAAAGCAGAAGATCCTTCAAAGATACCAGACCCAACAGCTTTCTGCCCTGGGTCACATAGCAGGTATAGATGGTTTCCTTGTCCACACCCTGGCGCCGGATCCGCAGGATGGCCTCCTCCACGGTCATGCTGGGCCGCAGGGACACATATTCCGTGGTCATGATGGAGCCGGCGGAATACTCGGGGTAGCGCAGGATCTGGTTGATGGCGCTGCGCATCTCCGGGTCCGCCTGCTTCAGGATCCGCTTGACCACATTGGCAGGCATTTCCTCCACCAGGTCCGCCGCGTCGTCCACATACAGCTCGTCCAGAACTTCCTTCAGCTCATTATCGGAAAAGCCCCGGATCAGCAGTTCCTGATCCTCAGTCTCCATTTCCACAAAGGTCTCCGCCGCCAGTTCCTTGGGCAGCAGGCGGAACATGACGGGGATTTTCTCGTCTTTCAGTCCCGCAAAAACCGCCGCCACGTCGCTGGGATTCATGGTGGCGAGAATATCCCGCAATGTGGAGTACTTCTTGTCCTCCATCATGCGGATCAGTGCTTTTTCAACGATCTCAAACCGTTCTGCCATCGGTTATCCTCCTTTTCTTATACAAAGATTGGGAGCAATATCCTTGGTCTCAGTACAGGCGCACCATGGGCGCATCGGTACTTCGGCCGGGTATATTGCCATTACTGCCGGGCTCCATGGTGTTCCCTCCTTTAAGGTCATAGTCAGTATCATTTTACCCCTGATTCTTCCAGTTGTCAATCCTTGACTGTATCGGTTCGGTTGGGTAAAATGGGATATATTCTATTGATGTAAATTGTAGTTTAGGCTATCGGCTTTAAGCAGCCAGCCACAAAATATAGTGTTAGTCAGCGATAGCGATCAAAAGGCGGTCGAAGATGGCACCGCCGAAGGATCTGCGGTTGAATCGATAGCAATACTCGCTCAGATACATTTGCAGATGCTTGGTGCTGGTTCCGTGATAGGTACCGTTGATGAAAGCTTTCGCATTGCCGATGATCCGGTGCAGCCATTTCAAATGCTCGCTGTTGGGGTTGAAGTCTTCAGCCAGATGGGTATAGTTTTTCGCCAACGGCTTGCGGTAACTTTTGAATCCATCTGTCTCAACAATGGAACCGGTTTCCAAATTCTCATCCACAAACTTTCTGACGGACGGAATCTGGATGTTGGGTGTGGTAAGCATCTTCAAATACTGGGGGCGGCCGTCTTTATCCTTACCGACAGCAACAAACACGCCCTGATTTCCTGCGCCACGCCCCTCTTTCCCTTTAATCTTTGCGCCAAAGTAGGAATCATCGAATTCAATGATACCTGCAAGGGTGTATCTGGAATCACGGATTTCCATAGCCGTGCGGATCCGCTTTAGAAGATACCAGGCACTTTCGTAACTGACACTAATTCTGCCTGCCAGGGTCAATGCAGAGATGCCACGTTTGTCACAGGCTACCAGATAGATAGCCCAGAACCACTTAGTCAAAGGTAGGTGGGTACGGTGCATAACGGTATTGGCGGTCAGAGAGGTCTGACGGCGGCACTTGGCGCACTGATACCGTCCGGGACGGCTCAGCGCATGACCATGTCGGTGACCGCACACAGGGCAGATAAAACCCTGGGGCCACTTGATCTTGTACAGATACTCGGCACAGGCCTTTTCGTTAGGAAAACGCTTAAGGAACTGTGCATAGCTCATGGCCTTCTTAATGGATTTGCTTGCTGCTTTCTTTTTGTACATAATGGCACCACCTTTACGGTCCCATTATCTCATACCAGCTGTCCGTTATTTCGGACTTATTCAATATTTAGGCCCAGGCTGTTTTAAGCCGATAGCCTAAATCATAGTATGTCCCATGCGGTACAAGAATATTCCCCAAAACGCAGAAAAATGGCGCGGACTAATGCCGCGCCATTTTGGCGTAGAGTTTATGGAGCAAGTCCCGCAGAGGGACAAACAGCAGCAGGGCGATGACGAAGTTGCCCGCACAGTGGGCCAGATCAAAGGGAATGCCCGAGATCCACTTGGTCACGGCATATTCCCATCCACCAATGAAAATATCCGCGATGCCGCACAGGGCACCGAAGAAAAGACCGAAGATTCCGGACAGCATGGCCCAGCCCAGGGGGTGGGTCATGCTCCGCAGCAGCCAGGCGCATACCGCCAGTACTGCCCAGATATACAGATAATTGATGTTCCACAGACCCAGGCCGAAAAACAGGATCTCCAGAAGCACATATAGGTAAATGGGGAATACCGCTTTGACACCGAAGGTTACAACAAAGAGCATGACCATCAGCGACACCGGCTCGATATTGGGCAGGCCGCTCATGACATACTTGGCCGCGAAGGTCATGGCGCCTAAGATTCCAAAGAGGCAGATTTCCCCGATTGTCAGCTTACTCTTCCACATAGACGGTGTAGACCAGCTTGTACTGGCCACCCTCGGTGATAGGGGTGGTATTCATACCCTCCATGGCATACTCCCCATCAATAAAGAAGCCCCAGTAGCTCTGGTCCTTGCTGTAATCGGTGGTCTCGCCGTCCACGGTGTTGTACATGCCGGGGCTGTCGGACTCCACGATGATGCCCTCCGCCACCAGAGCGGCACCCAGGAATTCTTCGGCAGAGGTCAGCTCGAATACCTTTTCGGTACCGTCCTTGTGGACCACGGTCAGGGTGAATGCTTTTTCGCCGGCGGTGGTATCGGGACGGGTGGCAAGCCAGATGCCGGCAAAGATGGCAACGACAGCGATGAGGGCCACAGCGGCCAGGACAAGTTTCTTGTTGTTCATAAAAATTCCTCCAAAAATCAAAAGTGCTGCGGCACCAAAACGGTGCCACAGCCGAGTTTCTGCGACAAGCACGCCCGCGTAATCACGCGCGGACGGGAGAGCCCAAAGTGGCGTAGGTCTTCTGACTTGTGCTTAGGGAGTGGTGGCTCCTGCATGCGTTCCTGCCTTCCCAGCTTTCGCCAGTGACTGACTTTCGTCAAAAGGAACGCCCTCAGCACATACAGCGGCGGTACCG
>JAZUQE010000209.1:0-3432 GCA_045605575.1 Faecousia sp.
CCCTTGCTTGGTGCTGGATGAAGAAGAAACCCAGCCTATCGGAAAGTGGGGCAGGAAGTATCTGCGGTTCATCAAGGAGCATCGTCCGGTGCTGCACACCACTCTGCTTCTCAGCGGTAAGCTGAACAGCCACCTTGCGGAGATCGACAATCAAGCAACAGAAATGTTTGACCGGTTGGTGAAACAACTGGCCGAAAAAGAAGATGTCACCGAGCAGTTAAAAGCGCAAGATCAAATGGCTTGGGTAGGTGCTATGAATAACATCCGTAATCGAGCAGAAGAAATTGTGAATACCGAAATAATCTACGCGTAAGCGAAGCGGCGGGGCCAGCAATGGCTCCTCCTCTTTTTGCATGTAGAAAGGGTGCCTCAATTACGGCACCCTTTTAGCTATATGATTGGTCAATGAATCTTTTGGTACCACCCATAGCTGACCATGGGCATGCCGTCCATTTCCCAACTGTACTGCATAAGAAGTGTTCCATCATCCAGCAATGTAACCGCATAGTGGATCAGGTCATCGCTTGCCCCGTATACTTCTGCAAACCACTGATTGTTGCCGCAGTCTGAATACAGTTCGCCGGTAGATATGAGCAGTTCTCTGTCAGAGAAATTGTCATCCGGGTAATTTTTATCCGAGTAGCTAAGCCAGAAGAAGCCCATACCATCTGTTGTAATCTCCACGGTACAGCCACCGGGTGCGGATTCAACACGATCCCCTTCAACCTCTGTCCAGGTAAGCTCCCAAGTACCAACCATCTCAATGGGTGCGCCACCGATCAGATTTTCATAGTTCAACCGATCATAGGGAGAAAAATCATAATAAAGACTATTACCGGTGTCATCGCACAAGGCAGCTATGCGGTTATCCTCGTCAATGAAAGGATACCAAATCGTCACATTACCGCTGGAATCGGTGATAATTACCTCGGTTTCCATGCACCATCCGGTGTTGGGCGTCATCAGCAGGATCGGATCACCCTTTTCGCTGCGGTAGAGGACGGTTTCCTCTCCGTAGGTTTCCGTGGCCTCATCCCAAAGGCTCCAGTTTACGGAAACAGTAGCATTTTCATCCGCAGGCACGATGCAGAACAGGTGTCCGTCAGTACCCACAATGCTCTGTTCCGGGATCTGCAGTAAGAAAGGCAAATTATCGCACAACTGAGGTGCTGCACCTTTCATAACGGCATAAGGATCTGCAGGATTATTGCCGTCCGGAAGCGCATAACCCAAATAAGCGACGGCAAACTGCTGCGGAGTTCCTACCAATGCTTGCCGAAGGGATACCAGAGAAGCTGCCGCTGAATCATCCGTTTCCTGGGGGCTTTCAGTCGCTTGTGTACTTTCGGTAGTTTGCGTACCTTCAGTAGTTGCTAAAGTTTCGGTGTTATCCGGATTCTCCACGCTGTTGCCGGTATCCGTTGGGATCGTTTGATCCGGCTTATTGTGTGTGAGGTCACAACCTGTCAGCAACAAGCCGCAAATAAGGAATACAACACAGAAGATGCGGCAGTTTTTACTCAAGAGATTCTGAATATTTCGCATAAAATCATCTTCCTTTTTACGGAGATGGATGCAGCGGGAAAACCCACTGCATCCTATCTTGGATCAAAAGCCGGAGAGCTTAAATACCAGGACCTCGTCTGCGGATTCATCTGCGCGTTCTTCGCTCATAACGATCAAGATGCTGCCGTCTTCTGCCATATCCGCTGCGGCAATCCAGGGATAGCTGGTGCCAAACAGATCGCCGTCATCTGCCGCACCGATCCAGGTGCCGTCAGCAGACCAAAGAACGATCTCACGCATATTGCCGTCCAGAGCCAGGAAACCGTTGGGGGTGCTGGTTGCGTAGGTGATGGAACCGAGGCCGATGCCATCGGGTTCTCCGCCCAGCTGCAGCTGAAGTTCGCCGCTGTAATCGTAAACAAACAGATAGTGGTCGCTGTCTTCCTTGGAAGAACCGCTTACCAGAATATAGTTGCTGTCAATGCAGACCTGGCTGATCGTGTCCACCTCAGGGAATGGGAAGGGACTTCCGGACAGTGTGCCGTCATGGAAGGAGTACAGTTCGCATTCCTCGCCGGAAAGGAACCAGCTGATACCCCAGGTGCCGCCGGGAGCAACAGCAAACTTATCAGGACCATCGTAAGAGAACTGAGCGGAATTGCCGTCGTGTCCAAAAACAGGCTCCATAAAGCGGGACAGAACCAGGTTCCCGTCTGCGCCCTTTTCCAGGAACTCGTATTCACCAGGAAGCTCAATTTCCTTCACAAAGGCCAGGGAATCACTGTCATAAGCATACTGGTACAGAGCGCTGTCGCTGAGCAGGTAAACCTTGTCACCCATCACTACAATATCGTGGTCAAAGGTTTCATAGGTGACCAGAGGTTCTTCCATAGGCAGGAACTGGGCAGTCAGATTGTAAGTGCCAACCATCTGGCTCAGCGTACTGCCGGAGAAAGGATCGCCTTCCCAAGGCCAGGGAGGATCGATGTTGTCCGTTCCGGAAGCGGTGAAGCTGATGTTTTCGATCACCGCAGGAACATTGGGATTCTCCCAATCGGTCACATGGACAGTGTAAGAAACGCCTGCGGCCTCGTTACGACCAAAGAAATACCATTCTCCGTCCTCTTTATCCACAGCGGCCATCTGCAGACCACCGATGGTTTCAGATACCCAAATACCGTCAACATATGCCTTCATATCGACACCATTGGCATACAGTGTTTCACGGAAGGAAGAAGCACTCTCTTCATAGGCTTCAATGTACACTAAAAGTCCGGTGTAGCCATCCTCGTCCAGAATCCGCAGGTAGGCATAGCCGCCGCCCTCATAAGCCTCAATGTCATCTTCTGCCAGTGTCCAGCCGTCCTCTTCGTTGTAGCCAACGGTAAAGAAGGTGTTTTCGTGGACAGTTAGATTTGCCGCTGGAGCGGTGGTCTCATCCGGGGCAGGATCCGTTGCCGCAGGGGATTCGGTAGCCTTGTCGGTGGCTTTGGGAGCGGTGGTGCTGTTGGCAGGACCATTGCCTTCGCCGCAGGCTACCAGGCTGACCAGCATCAAAACCGCCATGATTGCTGCCAGTAACTTTTTTATCTTGCTCATTTTTGTTCTCCTTTCACGGAAAGCCCCCTTGATTATTCAAACGCAGCCAGAGCCTCGTCGGCTTTCTTGATCCATTCAGTTCTGTCGCCATAAACAGAAGCATCCAACGCACCAATGGTGGATGCGGCCTTCTCTTCGTCTAATGTACCGTCTGCAGCTGCCTTTGCCGCTGCGGCAAAGGATTTAATGGCATCCATCTGCCGTTTTGCATTCTTAAAGGTGTTGCCCAAAGTCTTCTGGATGCCAAAGAGCGTATCAAAGTATTTTGCCATGCTTTCATAGCTCTTGCTGTTGCCAACACCCAGGCGGAAGCTGTACATGCCTGCG
>JAZUQE010000210.1:0-8928 GCA_045605575.1 Faecousia sp.
AAAGTATCCAAAGAGCCGCCGGGGACCTTCCGTATGGTCCCCGGACTCCCCAGACGGCCAAAGGGGAAAACGGATCGGATCTACTTCATCCGAAACAACCGCCGTTTTCCCCTTTGAAATCCCCGTTGGCCATTATGCGTGGAATCATTACCGTTGGGGCATGCATCTTCCACCCGTAGGGGCGGCAACCTTGACGCGCCGCCCTCCGCACCTGTGGGTACAACGCGATGTTTTTTGTGCGGAAAGGGAATCGGCTTTTTGCCGCAAAATAAGCTGCTGGGAATATGATACTTTCTCTCGGGCGAGAAAGTATCCAAAGAGCCGCCGGGGACCTTCCGTATGGTCCCCGGACTCCCCAGACGGCCAAAGGGGAAAACGGATCGGCGATGTGTGATTGAGACTTTCCACTGCTTTCCCCTTTGGAATCCCCTCTGATCTCTTGTGATCCCGTAGGGACGGCCACTGTGTTCCTACGGCATTATATGGAAACTCTCTGACAAATACCAATTTATAGTTGCAAAATTTGGCGTTGTGGGTTACTATTACACCATATTCAACCGAAATGGAGGCAACACCATGGATCCTAAGCAAATTATGAAGATTTTTGAGGACACTGCGTATGTGCGCATGGGCGGCAGTGCTGAGGAGCTGCGCTGCGCCGAATATCTGCAGCAGTGCTGTGCCCAGCTGGGACTGGAAGCGAAGCTGGAGTCGTTTGACGTGGATATGGCAACCATGCAGAAAGCCGAATTCTACGCGGATGGTGAGGCTGTGACCTGTAAGGGATATTTCTGTGCCGGAAACAGCGAGGTAGAGGCGCCTTTCTATTATCTGCGCAGCACAGATGCTATGAGTTTGAACTCGTGTAAGGGAAAGATCGTGATGATCGACGGCTATCTGGGCTACTGGATGTATCAGGATCTACTGGAAAACGGCGCAGTGGGCATCGTTACATACGACGGCAATGTAAACTACGCGGATAACGACATCGACCAGCGGGAGCTGCGCAGCTATGTCAGCAAAGGAAATAAGCTGCCGTGTGTGAACATCAATGCGAAGTCTGCTGTCAGATTGATCGAAAGCGGTGTGCGGACTGCGAAGATCGTGCTCGAGCAGGAGGAATATGTGGGTACTTCCCACAATGTGGTGCTGGATCTGCCCGGCCAGACCGATGAGTACATCGTGCTGACAGCCCATTATGACTCCACCTCCCTTTCGCAGGGTGCCTATGACAATATGTCCGGCAGCGTAGGCCTGCTGGGGATCGCGGACTATTTTAAGGAACGTACACACCGTTATGGCCTGCGCTTTGTTTGGTGCGGCAGCGAGGAGCGGGGTCTGCTGGGTGCCAAGGCCTATGTGAAAGCCCATGAAGAGGAGCAGAAGAAGTTTGTTCTGAATATCAATCTGGATATGATCGGCTGCATTATGGGCAAGTTTATCGGCTGCTGCACCACGGAAGAGGCACTGACCCACTACTTGACCTACTTTGGCATGGAAAAGGGCTTCCCCATTGCCGTGCGGCAGGATGTATACTCCAGCGATTCTACCCCCTTTGCGGATGCTGGTATCCCGGCACTGTCCTTTGCCCGGATCGCACCGCCCAGCACCGGCACCATTCACAACAGCTATGATACCATTGCTTTGATGAGCGGTGTGCAGATGGCCGAAGACATTGCCTTCATCATCTCTTTCACCGAACGCATGGCAAACAGTGTTCGTTGCCCGGTGGCCCGGGAGATCCCCGAGAACATGAAGGAAAAGCTGGACATCTACCTTACCCGTAAGCGCGGCCCCAAAAAGTAAATGAAAAACCGGCGGGCCGAGTTCGGTCCGCCGGATCGATTATCGCACGGTTACTTTTCCGGTACATTCCATAATGGCATCGCCGAAGATCACTTCGCCGATACTGTCGGCGGTAATATGGCCGCTTCTGGGATTTTTTACAGAGTCGATATGGCCAGATACGTCGGCTTCTACATCGGAATACTCGAAAGAAAGGTTAGTGCTTTCCATAGTGCAGTGGATGAGCTTCAGATCCTTGCAGTAGCACAGGGGCTGGGTGCCGATGATCTTGCAGTTGATCAAGGTCAGTCCCTCGGAAAACCAGGCAAGATACTCACCCTTGACGGTGCTGTTGCGCACCGTTACGTTCTTGCTGTGCCAGAATGCGTCCTTGGTATCCAGGATGCTGTCGTTGATCTCCAGATTTTCGATGTACTGGAAAGAATACTTTCCTTTCATATGAACCCGGTCCAGGCGGATATTCCGGCTGTCCAGGAACACATACTCGCCCTGAAGGCAGCAATCTGCCAGGGTAATATCCTTGCATTTCCAGCCAAATTCCAGGGAGTGAATATCGGTTTTTTGCAGCTTTACATTTTCACATTCCCGCAGTGCCTTAATGCCTCCCAGATCACAGTCTGTGATGCAGCCGTTTCGGGCATACCAGATGGCGGCACGGGTCTTTTCGTCCATGGTGCAGCGGTTCAAGGTAAAGCCGTCAACGTGCCAAAGGGGATAACGCAGGGAGAAGCTGCAGCCGGAAAGGGCCACATCCCTGGCCTCCTTCAAGGCGGATTCACCGTCGGCGGGGCCTGCAAACATACAGTCGTTTACTTGGGCGCCGCACAGGTGATAGAGTGTGCGCTCTTCATCAAATTGCTGTTTCTCGATGATGGTCATGGGGATTCCTCTTTCTAAAACCGTAATGGCAGGATGATGTCATCATAGCATAAAATCCGGCTATTTACAATCATTGAGGTAAAAAAAGAAATCCTGACGGGGACACACCTCGACAAATACCAATTTGAAAGCGAATGACTTTTCACAGCAAAATTACATTGCACTGGCAAAAACTGTAGACTTTTTTGGGGGCACACCGATGCAGTCTTGATGCAGAAGCTATTTACCATTGGGGTGTAAGGAAACAATCCCAAGTCTGCTACAGAAAAAGATATAGAAAGGTCGTATGTATATGAAACGGAATGGTTTTCTGTTGCTTTTGATCTGCTTGGGAATGCTGTTGTGCGCTTGTTCGCCGGCGTTTGAACAGCCTGAGAACAAAAGCAATGCATCACACACGACATCTGCACCGGTCCAGACTACCGAACCTCATGACCAGGCGGCTTTTCCAAAGGCTTACAAGGAGATCCTGGGTAATGTGGTCAATGCATTTCCGTGGAATGATGATCCGGAGATCGTGGTACCCCATCATCCGGAACTGAGCTACCTGTACCGGTTCTATGCTGTGCTGTCAGATATCGGTTTCGCCGTGACGGATCTGGATGGAAACGGATACCCGGAGCTGATTTTGGCGGATATGGAGTATCATATGGTCTTCGATCTGTTCACACTGGTGGATGGGAAGGCTGTGCATCTGTTGGACGGAGGAGAGCGGTACCGCCATTATCTGCGTGCGGGCGGTGTTGTGGAAAATGAATGGTCCGGAAGCGCCATTATGAGTGGCAATGATTTTATGGAGATCAACGGTGGGCAGCTGCTGTTTTTGGAGAGGATCGTCTATGACGGTTTTTATGCTGAGGAAATCGGTTTGGCAGAGGATGCCTGGGAAGCAGGACCGGAACTCAGTTATTTCCGCTCTTTTAGTGCCGATACTGCCCAATACCAGCATATCACATCTGGGGAGGCGGAGCAGATCTTGAATCGCTACCGCAGCACCTACCCGCTTTTGGAGATCTCCTATACACCGCTTTCTCAATATGAGTCCGCATGAGGGCCAAATACGGCGGCTTCGGAATGTGCTTAACCAAAAAGTGACCACACGGCCCCGTGTAAAAGAAGTTCTTGACAAATGGATCCCGTGGCGTTACAATGAAATTCCATTTTACGGAAAGGAGCAAGCACAATGAAGGGTAACAAGTGTTTTTACTGCAACTGGATATTGGCTTGCTGTGTACCCGTCCGGTAAATGCGGATGATCTAGTGGAAAACGGCGTAGGTTTTGCACCTGCGCCGTTTATTTTGTTTTTTGGAGGTGCAAAACATTGATCGAACTTAGTCATATCAGCAAAACTTTCCGGGTCGCCAAGCGCAGCGCAGGCTTCCGGGAGGCAGCCAAGGCGCTTTTTCGGAAAGAGTATACGATGGTGCAGGCGCTTCAAGATGTTTCCTTCACCATTGGGGAGGGAGAAATGGTGGGCTATATCGGCCCGAACGGCGCGGGTAAGAGCAGTACCATCAAGATCATGAGCGGTGTACTGACCCCGGACAGCGGCAGCTGCATCATCAATGGACGCACCCCCTGGAGGGAACGGACAGAGCATGTGCAGGATATCGGTGTGGTGTTTGGCCAGCGGTCTCAGCTGTGGTGGGATGTACCGGTGATCGACAGCTTCGAGCTGCTGCGGGATATTTACCGAGTGGATGCGGATACATACCGAAAAACCAGCGGTCAGCTTATTGAACTGCTGCATTTGGGGGAGATCGTCAAGACCCCGGCCCGGCAGCTTTCCCTGGGCCAGCGGATGCGGTGTGAGATCGCTGCGTCACTGCTCCATGATCCTAAGATCCTGTTTCTGGACGAGCCTACGATCGGCCTGGACGCGGTGTCCAAGATCGCAGTGCGGGAGTTTATTCAAACTATCAACCGGGAGAAGAAAACTACGGTGATCCTGACCACCCACGACATGCAGGACATCGAAGCACTGACAGAGCGGATCCTGCTGATCGGAAAGGGTCGGATCCTGCTGGACGGCAGTTTGGAAGAGCTGAAAAAGCGAAACTCCACCCGGAAGGTGCTGACTGTGGACTATCTGGGCAGCAAGCTGCCGGTGACCGAGGAAATGACCCTTATCAAGGACCTGGACGGCCATGCCCAGGTGACCATCGATACAAAGGAGCTGAGCGTATCGGAGGCTATCAATCGGATCTCATCTGTAGTGGAGGTGAAGGATCTCTCCGTTGCTGGAGAGACGGTGGAGGAAATGGTGGTCTCGCTGTATGAGGAGTTCCAGATATGAGAAAATACTTTTCATTTTTCCGGATCCGGTTTGTGGCGGGACTGCAGTACCGGGCGGCGGCCTGGGCAGGCGTTGCCACCCAGTTTGCCTGGGGCGGGCTGACGATCTTGATGTTCCGGGCCTTTTATCAGAGTGGGGAAAACAGCTTCCCTATGGAATTTTCGGCTCTTTCCACCTATATCTGGCTGCAGCAGGCGCTGCTGGCCATGTACATGCTGTGGTTTTTTGACAATGAGATCTTTGAGACCATTACTTCCGGCTCCATTGCCTATGAGCTTTGCAGGCCTTGCGACCTGTATACCATGTGGTTTGTGAAGAACATGGCGATCCGGCTTTCCCGTGCGGTGCTGCGCTGCTTACCGATTTTGCTGGTGGCGGTGTTTTTGCCTGCGCCCTATGGCATGTCTGCCCCGGAAAGTGCCTGGGCGGCGGTGCTGTTTCTGATCTCCATGGTGTTGGGCTTTCTGGTGCTGATCGCATTTTCTATGCTGATCTATATTTCTGCCTTTTCCACCATTTCGCCCATGGGAGTGCGGATCCTGGCATCCTCGCTGACGGAGTTTTTCGCGGGTGCGGTGATCCCGATCCCCTTTTTCCCGGTGTGGATGCAGAATATAATGAACGCGCTGCCCTTTGCGGCTATGCAGAGTACGCCCTTTTTGATCTATACGGGCTATTTGCAGGGGGCGCAGGTCTGGCAGGGCTTGGCAGTCCAGGTGATCTGGCTGGTGGTACTGGTGAGCATCGCAAAGCTGCTGATGGGAAGCGCACTGAAACGCGTGGTCGTACAGGGAGGATAAAACATGAAGCTGTATGTACATTATTTGAGTATGCTGCTCAAGTCGCAGATGCAGTATAAGGCATCCTTCTTTATGATGGTGCTGGGACAGTTTTTGACTTCCTTTACGGCGTTTTTAGGCGTGTTTTTTATGTTTGACCGGTTTCATAGTGTTAAAGGGTTTGCCTTTTCCGAGGTGCTGATCTGCTTTGCGGTGGTGCTGATGGCCTTTTCCACAGCGGAGTGCTTTGTCCGGGGCTTCGATGTCTTTCCCAGACTGATCCGCAGCGGCAATCTGGACCGGATCTTGGTGCGGCCCCGGAATATCATCTTCCAGGTGCTGACCTCCAACATGGATTTTTCCCGGATCGGGCGGTTTTTTCAGGCAGTGGTGATGCTGGCCTACGCGATCCCTACCTGCGGTGTGGTCTGGACGCCGGATAAGGTATTGACTCTGGTGCTGATGTTGGTCGGCGGCATTGCGGTATTTTCGGGACTCTTTGTGCTTTACGCCGGGATCAGCTTCTTCACCATTGAAGGGATCGAGTTTATGAACATCTTCACCGATGGCAGCCGGCAATTTGGCATGTATCCGCTGTCCATTTATGGAGAAGGCGTGCTGAAATTCTATACCTTTGTGGTGCCGTTGGCTCTGTTTCAGTATTACCCGCTGCTATATCTGATCGGCAGGACAGAGAGTTTCGGGTATAGCCTGCTGCCGCTGCTGGGGTTTGTGTTTATCGTGCCATGCTATTGGTTTTTCTGCTTCGGATTGCGGAAGTACCAGTCCACGGGCTCATAAATTGCTATTTGCCAAGGAGTCTCCCCGTGGATGCCGTGCAACAAACTGAAAATTGACAATAAAGAACCGCTCCCTGGTTTTTTCCGGGGAGCGGTTTTTGTGATGGTTGGGTTATTGGTCCAGGAGGGCGACGGCTACGTCGTTCACATTGGTGCCGGTGGGGCCGGTGATGACCAGGCCGCCGGAAGCTTGAAGGGCGTGGTAGGCATCGTTGTTTTGCAGGACCTGGTAGATGTCGATGCCCTGAGCGTTCAAAGTGGCAGCGGTCTCGTAGTCCACATAGCCGCCCGCGGCATCGGTAGGACCGTCTGTGCCGTCACTGCCCACGCTGAAAACGGCTGCACCGGGGATCCCGGCGATGCCTGCGGCAGCGCTGAGGGCCAGCTCCTGGTTTCGGCCGCCCTTGCCCTTACCGGTCAGGTAGACAACGGTCTCGCCGCCTGCCAGGAAGGCCAGCTTCTTGCCGCTGCCCGCGTGGGTACGCAGGATGGATGCCAGGAAGCTGCCGGCTTCCTTGGCCTGGCAGGAGAGCATATCCGTCAGCAGGATGGGCTCATAGCCGAGCTGGCGGCACACCACGGCAGCAGCGCTGCACAGCTCCCGGACGGAACCGGTGATCTGGGTGGTCACATTGTCCAGAGCCTTGGGGGTCTCAATATCCAGCAGAGCCCGGGCCTGCTCGGAGAGCCGCAGCTGATACTTTTCGGCGATGACAATGGCCTGCTCCTTGGTGGCAGTGTCCGGACAGGCGGGGCCGGAGGCGATCATATCCAGAGGATCGCCCAGAATGTCACTGAGGATGATGGCATAGACCTGGGCGGGGGCGCAGTGCTGAGCGAACTTGCCGCCCTTGACAGCGGAAAGCCGCTTTCGGATGGTATTGATCTCCACGATATCTGCGCCGCAGGCCAGCAGCTGGGAGGTGATGTCCTGCAATTCACTTCCGGGGATCAGTGGTTTTTCAAACAGGGCGCTGCCGCCGCCGGAGAGAAGGAACAGCACCGTATCTTCGGCTGTCAGATTGGCGGTCAGATCCAGCGCTTTCTGGGTACCGGAGAAGGAATTCTCGTCAGGAACCGGGTGACCTGCCTCACAGCAGATGAAGTCGGCGATGGGACCCATCACGTGATCGTACTTGGTAACGACTACACCGGCATCGATGCGGCTGCCCAGACAGTCGTGGGCGGCCTTGGCCATCTGCCAGGCGGCCTTACCGGCTGCTACCAGCACCACCCGACCGGGAAATTCACGGCCTTCCAGGGCGCGGCTAACGGCTTCATCGGGCTTTACGGCGTTAATGGAGGCGGAAATGATGGCATCCGCCTGGGCGCGGAGGTTTTGATCCATAATGTACAACTCCTTTGAGAGATCAGGGTGAGGTGCGGCACGCTTACAATGCATGCCCTACATGCCAGGAGAAAATGCGGGGCGTAGGGGATATGGGAGCAGGCAGGGTAGAGGCTACCCTGCCTGCAATGCGTATTCAAAAAGGCTTAGAAGAACAGGGACAGGATGAAGATGCCGATCATGGCGGAAACGCCCAGTACCAGAGTCAGCAGAGTCTGGGTCTTGTAGCCCTGGTCGGGAGTCATCTTGCCGAAGTTGGTAACGACCCAGAAGTAGGAGTCGTTGGCATGAGACACAGTCATGGCACCGGCACCGATGGCCATAACGGTCAGAGCACCCAGCACGGGAGTGTCCAGCCCCATAGCGCCCATCAGGGGAGCCAGGATGCCGGCGGTGGTGGTGATGGCGACGGTGGAGGAGCCCTGTGCGGACTTCAAAATGGCAGCCAAAATGAAGGGGAAGAAGATGCCGATGGCATTGAGCACGCTGGCATTGGAGGTGATGAAGTTCACCAGATCGGTGGAGGCGATGACCTTGCCCAGCACGCCGCCGGCAGCGGTCACAAAGAGGATGGGACCAACGGTCTTCAGAGTATCGTTGGTGATATTGTAGAAGTCCTTCATCTTCTTGGCGGTAGCCAGCTGAATGACGGCGAAGACAGTGCCGACGGCCAGCGCGATAACAGGCTTACCGAAGAAGGTGCACAGCTCGGAAAGGATACCGGTCCAGCCGGCCATGGAAGAGACAGAACCCATAGCCATCAGAATGATGGGGACTACAATGGGAGCCAAAGCGTTAAAGCCGTTAGGAAGCTTGCCGTACTCGGCAACCAGCTCTTCGTAGGTCTTGACGACCTCGTCGGAGGAAACGGTCTCGTCAGAGCTCTTGACCTTCTTGCCGATGAACTTTGCAAAGATCAAGCCGGCGATCAAGGGCAGGATGGAGGCAACCACGCCGATGCCCATGACCAGCAGCAGGTTTTCACCGATGCCCAGGGTCTGTGCTGCAGCAATGGGACC
>JAZUQE010000211.1:0-7759 GCA_045605575.1 Faecousia sp.
ACCGGGGGATCGGATAAGAGAAGGGGTGCGGAGGAGGACGGAGGCTAGGGAGGGTCAAGACCCTCCCCTACGGGGGGATGGGGAGGGAGGAAGGAGGAAACATGCTGAAACACAGAAAAATCGTGCCGCTGGATTATTCTCTTTGCCGGATGACCGTAACGGTATACAGGCATACGGATGGATCCAGGCATGTGATCAAGAATGTACATTATGAATTCACCGATCAGCGGGAGATCGTTCAAGGAAAGATGCGCAGAAGCCGCAGCTTTTTGCTGGTGATCCCTGGCTTTTGGGAGATCCAGCCCGGGGACAAGGTGGTACTGGGAGAGGGGCCGGAGGACTGCTCCTGGCAGCAGCTCAATGGAGCTGTGGCCACACTGGGCGTGGTGAGCAGTGTCAAGCCCCGGCATTTTGATGGCAGGATCTGTCATATGGAGGCGAGGGGTTGAGATGCAGGATAAGATGACCGGCTGGCTTCGCAGTTTGCCGGGGTTGGAAAATTTGACTACCGAATGGGTCGGTGATCTGCCGGGATGCGCCGGACTCTTTTACCGGGGGATGGAGATCGTTAGCCGGACAGCGGATATTTTGGGCAGGGAGATCCTGCGCAAAAGAGCCCGGTGGACATTGGTGACAAATGAAGTCCGGACGGCGATCCCACCGGAAGAAGTGCCGGTGCTAGGACTTTTGCAGAAGGTGCAGGTGGAACAGGGGCGGCTGGTCCATCTGGACGAAATGCAGATCCCCCGATGGGAGACGGAACTGAACGTGGAATTTACAGCGGTACCGGAACATACGGACACAGAGAAGGAGGCAACGGATGCGGAGCTTTGATTTTGATTTTCTGATCGACGGTAAGCCGATCCTGGCACCGGATGCCGGTGTGCGTGTGACACGGGAGGATGTGGAATCTGAGGCATCCGGGATGGACGAACGGGGTGTACATCACCGCTTTGTACTCCGGAAGCGGGTGAAGCGCTGGACACTGCATTACGGCTTGCTGACCGGGCAGGAGGTCCGGTATTTGCGGGGATTATTAGACGGAAAAGTGACGGTTACGGTGCAATATCAGGAATTGGATGGAAGTTATGTAAACTGCAAAGCCTGGTGCAGCGCCGACAGTGCGGCACTGGTCAATAAGCAACAGGATCTTTGGAAGGATATGACGCTGACGATCGCGGAGTGCTAAGAGAAGGAAGGGAAAGAAATGTATTACAACAGTTTGATCCTTCCGGACGGAAGGCAGCTACCGGATGATGGAGCGGCGATCCTCAGCGTGCAGCTGCGCAGGCGGGCCAGCGAGGAAAAACAGATGCTGCCCGGTGGCGTTTGCGCAGCACAGCTGGAGGCGGAGATCCTGGATACAAACGGACAGCTGCATTTGACAGCGGGAGACAAGGTGCAGCTGCTGCGGATCGATGAGGAAGGAAAAGCTCGAAAGATAGGCGAGTTTTTGCTGGAGAAACCGGAGCGGATCGGTACGCAAACGCTTCGTCTGATAGGATATGACGCGGTGAAAAAGCTGGATGCGGATATGACCCAATGGCTGGCGGGGTTGGACAGATGGCCCTACAGACTGGCAGACTTTGCAAGGATAGTGTCAGCGCACTGTGGGTTAACACTGGTGACCGAAAATATCCCCAATGCCGATCTGGAGGTTAAGCAATTTGCGGCGATCGTTACCGGACGGCAGCTCATGCGTTGGATCTGTCAGGCCTGCTGCCGGTTTTGCAGGGCTACGGCAGACGGGGAGCTGGAGCTTGCCTGGGTAACAAAAAGCAATGTTATGCTGCAGCCTACCGGCGAGCGCTTCTACTACAGAGGTGGGCTGCGTTATGCGGATTACAAGACTGCGCCCATTGATGGGGTGCAGCTGCGGCTGGCAGATGGGAAAAGCAGTTATTTCTGGCCGGATAACGGGGCGGAAAATCCCTGGATCATTACGGCAAATCCTATTTTAGCGGAGACAAGCCATCGGACGGAGCAAGCACTTACGGTCATTGCCGGACAGCTGGAAGGACTGCAGTATACCCCCTGCACGGTGACGATCCCGGCAAATGAGGAACTGACAGCCGGGCAGATGGTAGCTGTGCAAACGCCCAACGGGGGCAGCGTGCAGATGTGCATTGTGGAAAGCAGACGAGATGGAGCCAGGGATACGCTGTCCGGAGAGGGAAGCATGCTGCTTGACGCAGTACCTTCCGCAGAGGATCGGGCGGCGCTGGAGGCGCTGAATGCGGCAGCGTCGGCAGTCGCCGGACTGACGCAGGGGGAGATCTTTGACAAGCTGACAAACGGCGGTAAGGCGCAGGGCGTTTATCTGCTGGATGGACAGATCTACATCAATGCTTCCTATCTGGCGGCAGGTGTGATCCGCTCGGCCGATGGTACAGTAGAGATCGACTTAGGCGCCAACACGGTGACGATCCATACAGAAGATGGAAAGCTGGTGCTGGCAGCCGGGGGACTTTACGGCTACGGCGCGGATGGTGTACAGACGCTGGTTCTGAAACCGGGCAGCGGCACTGGAATGCCTACCCTGCTCAACTCTTTCCAGTCGGCGGCGGGACTGACGGTAGCCGCCGGTAAGTCGGGGGCGGTACTGACACTGGGACAGCCCGGCGCGGGCACGGTTATCCGCGGCAGCAGCTTGATGCTGCTGGGGAAAACGGTGCAATGGACTGCCAATGGTGACGGAACCTATGCTCTGGTGGGAACATGAGGAGGTAGAGTTGAAAGTATTTGAAATATATGGAGATCCGTCGCTGACGCAATGGGATGTAGGCAGACGGCTGATCGTGAACGAGTGGTGCAGCAGCGTGCATTTTGCACACAAAAATTCTCAGGAGGCTTTGGTCTGCGCGGTGGAGGAAACGGATGGGGTTCGGCTGGTCCGGATCCCGGATGAATTGCTGCAAAAAGATGAGGATCTATGGGCTTATGCTTTTGTGGCAAGGGATGGGGGATATACAAAAGCGATCCAGTTTTTTGCGGTGAAGTCCAAGCCTAAGCCTGCCAACTATGTGTACACCCCCACGGAGGCAATGACCTGGGAGGGGTTGCATGAGCGGATCTCGGCTTTGGAGGAAAACGGCGGGACAGCGGGCGCGGATGGCTACTCGGTGCTGTTTCTGGACGATGTGACGATGGGGCTTGCAAGCTATCAGGCAGCGGTGTCGAGGATGGTGCTGCCGGATGGGTACGTACCCAAAGCCGGAGAGCAGGTGCTGACCAAGGATGGCTATCTGTATACGCTGGAGGCTATATCGGATACGCCCGACGGAAGCTATGCACAGTTGGCACTGCTCAGCACGCTGGCAGGCCCCCAGGGGGAAATGGGTGTGGGCATTACAACCATTACAATCGAGGAGGTATAAAAATGGCAGACAAGACTTATAAACTGAATTTTGCATTGAGTGACGGTACCACCAAGAGTATGCAGTTTGTGGCACCCCAGGGCGAAAAGGGCGACACGGGCCCCCAAGGACCAAAGGGTGACACGGGCGCACAGGGCATCCAGGGCGAAAAAGGTGCGACCGGTGCAAGCGGTGCGGCCGGTGTGGGCATTACAGGGATCACCATCGCGGAGGTGTAAGCTGTGGCGGATAAAACCTATCGTTTAGACTTCGCCATGAGCAATGGAAGCACGAAAAGCGTGCAGTTTGTAGCACCCCAGGGTGAAAAGGGTGACAAGGGCGATACGGGGGCAACCGGAAGCAACGGAGCACCCGGTAGATCTGCCTACGCCTATGCAAAGGACGGTGGCTACACTGGCACAGAAGAGCAGTTTGCCGCAAAGCTGGCAGAAGAAATGCCCAATGTGTTGCCGAACCCCAATAAGATCGTTTTTGTTGGTGCGGCATCGGGCGAATACGACGGAAGTGAAGAAGTGACCATCGACATTCCCTCTGTGGGCGTGGATACGGAAACGGTGCTGTCCGATAATCTTTTGGATAAGTCTCTAATGACAAAAGGTGGCGTTTGGTACTACGGCAGCAGCGGTATCCAACTGGCAGGAAATGCGGATTCCTATTCCTATTACGGTTTTATTCCTCTGCGTGGAGCGGGGACCTATCGCACCAAATTCCAGCAAAGCGTCCATTCCTCCACCGGTACAAGAATCGCCCTAGTGAATGATAACGACGTATGGGTGGCATATGCTACCGGTACATGCGGCGAAGTGGTCGAGGACAAGAACTGGGTAGACTTTGAGTTTACTGTTACGCCGGATCACATTGCTGCCGGCGTTACTAAGGTGGCCTTTGACGTTTATTCTCTGTTCTATGATAAGACCATGATCGTTAAAGACCGGGAATACCCCAGCGAGTTTATCCCCTACGGCTATATTGAAGTGGCTACGGACAGCGGCAAAAAGCAAGACAACGTGCTTTGCGGTAAGACTGCCGTGTTCCTTGGCGATTCTATTTGTGCTGGTACGACGGTGGGTACTGATTCACCGTACTACGGCTACGGCTGGGGCGGAATCATAGGCGAGAATAACCATATGACATGGACGAACTACGGAAAGAACGGCGGCACAATCACCCACAGAGGTGCAGACGGTACGTGCATCAGCAAGATCGCCGATACCGCTATTGCTGAGCATCCAAGCGCGGATTATGTCATTTTTGAGGGTGGCTGTAACGATGCGGACCAAATGCGGGAGTCTGGGTTGGGCGAAATATCCGCAGATTATGCCGCATTCGACACAACTACTTTTTCCGGTGCACTGGAGGCCCTGATCTTGAAACTGGTTACGGCATACCCCCGTGCAAAAATAGGCTACATCATCCCCCAGAAGATGTATACCGGCTATACAGACTACACGGCGAAAAACCACATTCACCGAAAGTATTTTGACCGGGCGGTGGAAATCTGCAAGAAGTGGGGAATCCCTGTGGTGGATGTTTGGAACGGCAGTATGCTGAATCCCAAGCTGTCCACGGCAAGCGTGTACTACTCTGACGGTATTCAGCATTTGACCGAAACCGGCTATCTGGCGATTACCCCCATGATTGAAAGCTGGATGCGGAATATGTACACCACCGGCGCGCCTGCTGTTTCTGGCGGTTCCGGCGGTTCCGGCGGCGTGACCAGCTGGAATGACCTGCCAGATAGGCCGTTTGGGGAGAGCGAAAATGCGGTGCTGTTGCCCGAAACGGAGTTTGTGGGTGGACTTATGGAAGGTGCGCTCGTTGCTATGGGTTCCGTTGTCGAATTTGTAGAGGGTGAGACCTACACGGTCAACTGGAACGGCGTGGATTATGAAACCGTATGCTTTATGGGTGCGTCCCCGATTGACGGTACAAATATGCTGATCCTAGGCAATCCTGCGGCAGTAGGCGGCGAGAACAACAATTTGCCGTTTACTCTTGGCGGTGATACAACTGGGCTTGCGGCAATTCCTCTGGATGGCTCCACAAGTGCTACCGTGTCTATCAAGGGTTACGGTGTCGTGCCTGTTCCTGTCCAGTATGTACCATATGCGCTTCCGTATTGGATTAGGGTTACTGGTAACGGCACGGATGATGACCCTTATGTTTGCGACGCTAGTGTTCGAAAGATGGAGGATGCTTTCAACAGCGGCAGACAGATTTGTTTAATGATTTGCCAAAAAAACGGCGATTTTAGTATTAGCTATACATATGTACTGGCTGGTCGTCATTATATGGGTTACGATGGCGATTATCAATATGGTGCTGTGTATGTGTTTAATCATTCTTCCGGCTCGCTAGCGGCATTCTCTCTCGTTCCTAATGCGGACGGCACTTATGAGGTAAGAGAATAGCATTAAGAACATAACCAGTAAAGCACCATCCGAAAGGGTGGTGCTGCCACAAAAGGAGGAAACACCATGAAAATCTGTTTAGATGCAGGGCACTATGGAAAGTACAACCGCAGTAAAGTGGTGCCCGACTATTATGAATCGGAAATGGTATGGAAACTGCATAACTTCCTGGCCCAGGAGCTGGAGCGCTACGGCGTTACCGTCGTAAAGACCAGGGCCGACCAGGCCAAGGACCTGGGGCTAGTGGCCAGGGGCAAAAAGTCCAAGGGCTGCGACCTTTTCCTGTCCATCCATTCCAACGCAGCCGACGCGGAGTATGTGGACTATCCGCTGGTTATCACCATGCAGGACGGCAAGGGAGACGCCCTGGGCAAAAAGATCGCGGCAAAGATCCAGGAGCTGATGGGTACTACCCAGGCGGGCAAGATCACGAAAAAGCGCGGCACCTACGGCGGCGAATGGTACAGCGTGCTGGAGGGCGCCCGGCAGGTGGGCACCATGGGCATGATCATCGAGCATTCTTTCCATACCAACAAAAATGCGGCCACCTGGCTGTCCTCTGACGCCAACCTGCAGGCCATGGCCAGGGCCGAGGCGAAGATCATTGCGGCGCATTTCGGAATGGAGAAAGAAAATGAAGAAGCAAAGTACATCGTGCGGCTGGGAACGTACACGCAACAGCAGGCGCAGACTGTGGCGCAGATTCTGGAGGAGCAGGGGTATCATCCGGTGGTGGAAGAGGCTTGCCAGGCGGCTGCGCAGGACTGGGTCCCTAAGGTTGGAGATGTGGTCTGCTTTACAGGGAGTAAGCAGTACACCAGTTCTGACAGCGACACTGCCAAGGAAGCGTCCGCAGGCTTGGCCAAGATCACGGCCTACGCCGAAGGTAAGGACCACCCCTATCACCTGCAGCGCACCGGCGATACCGGCCCCTGGGGCTGGGTCGATGTGGGAAGTTTTCGGAAAGGAACAGTATGAGTGAGGCGGTGTTGGTAGCACTGGTCAGCGGGGGCCTATCGCTGATCGGTGTGGTGATCACCAGTGTGATCACGGCAAGAAAGAATGAAACGGTGCTGAAGGTATCCCAAGCGGTCACGGATACTAAGATCGAGGAGCTGACCCGGGAAGTGCGTCAGCACAATGGATTTGCCCAGCGGCTTCCTGTGGTGGAGGAGCAGATCAAAGTCATCAATCACCGGATCGGGGATCTGGAAGCGTATCATAAGTAGGAGGAGAAACATGGAATTTGGAATGGCGACTGTGGTATCAATCACGGTTATTGTGTATATCATCGGTCTGGGGATCCGGGCTACACAACTGGATAACAAATGGATTCCGGTGATCTGTGGCCTGGTCGGCGTGGTTCTGGGAATCGGGGCGCTGGCCATGGGGATGCCGGAGTTTCCGGCTGCCGATTATCTGACTGCGGCGGCGGTAGGCGGTGCGTCCGGCCTGGCGGCTACGGGTATGGATCAGATGGTGAAGCAACTGAAGAAATAAACGATCCCCGCGAAGATTCTCTCTTCGCGGGGATTCGGTTTGTCAAAAAACATACTACTTACAAGGATAGAGCAGCAGGGGGAACAAGAACGAAGGGTTATGATACTTTCTGTCCGGCCAGAAAGTATCCAAAGAGCCGCCGGGGACCTTTCGTATGGTCCCCGGACTCCCCAGACGACCAAAGGGGAAAGCGGACCGGGGATATGTGATCAAGGTTTTCCGCCGCTTTCCCCTTTGGAATCCCCGTTGATAGGTTTTTTGTGAAGATAGGCATTCTTTCGGAAAGCCACTTCTTTGAAAGACCCCCTACAAGGATAGCACAGCAGGGGGGAATAAGTACGTAGGGTTATGATACTTTCTGTCCGGCGAGAAAGTATCCAAAGAGCCGCCGGGGACCTTTCGTATGGTCCCCGGGCTCCCCAGACGGCCAAAGGGGGAAGCGGACCCGTGGTATGTGATCAAGGATTTCCT
>JAZUQE010000212.1:0-23403 GCA_045605575.1 Faecousia sp.
GCGGCGGGGGCAAGCCCCCGCCCTACGATCACAAATTGACTTTTTACAAGCTTTATGTGTTACACTATACTACGGCGTTATACGGAAGCTGCACGATCAATACCAATTTGAAAGCGGAAGACTGTTTGCCGCAAAATCACCTTGCGCATGTAAAAAACAGCAGACTTTTACTGCCTTTCCGGCAACCCGATGCAGTCTTGATGCAGGCGTGGTTTAGAATGCGGGTGTAAGGAAAGAAACCGAAGTCTATTTCAGAAAACAGGAGGTGCGCTATGAGGTTGTGGAAGAAAAGTATCGCGGTGTGTTTGCTGCTGGGACTGCTGATGGTGCTGGCGGTGCCTGCCTTTGCTACAGAGAAAACAGATTATGACGGGTTGTTTGCCTATGCAAGCGAGGGCGGAAAGAAGCAGCTGATGGATGCGCTGGTGGAGGACCCTGTAGCATTTCTGGAAGCATTGGCTTTTCAGCCACAGGATGTGCAGCATGTGGTGATCTATACAGTGGCCCGAGAGGCGAGTATAGAAGAGTGGACAGTAGTGCGATATTTGATCAGCTGGGCAACAGACGGACGGGAGTTGACACAATCGGAGAAGAACCTGGTGGCGGCTCTGCGGTATGCCATCGATTATGCGGATTACAGCTTCCTGCGCGCTTATAAGAGCGGTGATGCGCTGGATGCACTGCTGAAGGAGTCCATGACCGGGCATGCGGCACGGCTGGAGGGGATCTCCTGTGAGCTTGGGGAAGCCATCAAGGGAGATGCTGTTGGATTTGTTCGGGCTCTGGCGTCTCAGGAGGAAAAGGTACGGGAGCGTGTTTTGGCACTGATGCCCTACCACTGCAGCTGGACGATGGGAAATGTGCTGATCGATATTTTGAATGGGATCGATCAAGAGACTCTGACGGCACAGGAGGCGGCGACGGTGGATGCGCTGCTGGAACAGCTGGCTGAAACACCTGTACCGGTTGTGGCGGTCGATCCTGTCCCCAGTGAACTGGCGATGTATCTGTCAAAGAGAGAACCGGCCCAACCGGAACCTACCCAGGAACCGGAACCCACTCAGACGGAGGCAACACAGGCACCCACGGAGGAGCCTTCTGCCGGGAAAACGGAACCGGCGGAGAAAGGAATATCCCTTTGGTGGCTGGTTCTGATACCGATAGGAACGATCGCAGGATTTCTGATCGGAAAAGCCGGGAAGATAAAAGAATAACGCAGATCCAGTTACCGGGGCGGCTCAAATGGCTGCCCCGGTTGTATTTCTGCTTGCTACTCCTGTTACGTACCAGGTGATAACGGCGGTCTTTACCTGCTGGTCCCGGCAGAAGATGTGGGAGGATAGGACCGCCCGGAGGCTGGCCCCTACAAGTGCATATGCGCAGCTGCAAGAAAAACTGCGGGATGGTTACAGAAATTTCATGGCTGTAATAATTGCAATCCGGAGATGGATATGCTATAGTATATTAGATTAAACACCCGGAGGCGTTTATGACGAATTTAACGGATTTTCAGAGGAAAATGATGGATTTGCTCCCCCATGTGGAGCTGAAGCTGGGAGAACCCATGGCAAAGCACACCTCCTTCCGCATTGGCGGCGGGGCGGAGGTCATGGCGTTCCCGGATCATATAGAGAAACTGAGTGATGTGCTGCGTGCCGCGGCGAAGCTGGGCGTACAGCCCCGGATCTTGGGGGCAGGCACGAACATTTTGGCTCCGGATGAAGGGATCCCCGGCCTTGTGCTATGCCTGAAGGATGCATTGGACGGCATGGAACGGCTGGACGATACCCACATCCGGGTCATGGCCGGTGTGACCATGACAAGGGCGGCAGTCTTTGCCGCCAATCTGGGCCTTTCCGGTCTGGAATTCTCCCATGGTATTCCCGGAACGGTGGGCGGCGGCGTGTATAGGACCGCCGGGGCCTACGGCGGTGAGCTGTGCCAGGTCTGCACACAGGTGGCTGTGATGGACATGGAAGGGAATCTTCGTGTGCTTTCCAAGGAAGAGATGGGCTTTTCCTACCGCCACAGCAGGTTGGAAGAAGAGCCGGGGATCGTGGTTTGGGCAGACTTTCGGCTGACCAAAGCTCCGGTATCGGAGATCAAGGCAAAAATGCAGGAGCTCATGGGCAAGCGCAAGGCTTCCCAGCCTTTGGAGCTGCCATCTGCGGGTTCCGCTTTTAAGCGCCCTGTAGGCGGCTACGCAGCTGCGTTGATCGATCAGACGGGCCTGAAGGGCTACGCGGTCGGTGGGGCAGCCGTGTCGGAAAAGCACGCCGGATTCGTAGTGAATCTGGGCGGTGCAACTGCGAAGGATGTGCGGCAGCTTCTGGAGGAAGTTTCCACTCAGGTATACGAGGGTACGGGCATTCGGCTGGAGCCGGAGGTTCGGATCTGGTAAGAAAGGAGCGGGCAAAATGGCAGTATCCTTTTCCGCCAATGCAAAGGCGGAGATCTGCAGGACATTTCCTGCGAAAAATTGCTGCGTCAGCGCGGAATGCTTTGGAATCCTGCTGTTTTGCAACAGCTTTGGAGCGGATGGCATCCGTATCATTACGGAAAGTAAGGAATTCGCGCAGAATCTCCCCAAGCTCTTCCGTAAGGCCTTTGGCTTGAGCTTTGACATGCTCCCGGATATGGATGCAGGGGGCAAGATGGTGTTTCAGATCACAGACCCGGAGAAGATCTGCATCATTATGAAGGCCTATGGATTCCATCCCAAGGATACCCTGGCGTTGCATGTGAATCTGCCTGTTGTGGAAGAGGACTGCTGCAAGGCGGCTTTTCTGCGGGGTGCGTTCCTGGCTGGCGGCAGTGTGACGGATCCGGAAAAAGGGTATCACATGGAGCTGGCTACCAACCACGGCAGCGTGGTGCGGGAGACCTATGCCCTGGCGGAAGAGAGTCTGGGATTTTATCCCAAGCTTGCGCAGCGGGGTGGCGGCCATGTGCTTTACGTAAAGCAGAGTGAACTGATTTCTGATTTTCTGACTTTTCTGGGGGCACCGGTGGCGGCCATGGGAATTATGGAGGCCAGATTGGAAAAGGAACTGAACAATAAAGTTAACCGTCGCTGCAATTGCGACGAGGCCAACACCACCAAGGTGGTGGAGGCGGCCCAAGAGCAGCTGGCGGCCATCCGCATTCTGCGGGAGCGTGGACTATTAGAGCATTTGCCCCAAAAGCTGCAGCTGGCGGCAATTGCAAGAGAAGAAAATCCGGCGGCTTCACTGACGGAGCTGGCATCCATGATGGAGCCACCTATCACGAAGCCGGCCATGAATCACCGCTTGAAAAAGCTGGTAGCCGCATCCAGGGAGGGGTAGTATGGGGTTCGTACATCTGCATGTGCATACAGAATATAGCCTCCTGGACGGTGCCTGCCGTATCAGTGGTATGATGGAACGTGTCAAGGAGCTGGGGCAGACTGCCATAGCCATTACGGATCATGGCGTTATGTACGGCTGCATCGACTTTTATAAGGCCGCTAAGGCTGCGGGCATCAAACCCATTATAGGCTGTGAGGTCTATGTGACAAGACGCGGCATGGCTGACCGGGTGCATGGTATCGACAATGATCCCTACCATTTGGTACTGCTGTGCAAGGATCGGAAGGGCTATGAAAACCTGTGCTATATGGTCTCTGAGGCCTTTACCAACGGCTTTTACGGCAAGCCCAGAGTGGATCTTCAGCTGCTGAGCCGGTATAGCGAGGGCTTGATCGCTACCTCTGCCTGCCTGGCGGGCGGCATTCCCCAATTTCTTTTGAATGAAGATTATGATGCCGCCAAAGCCTACGCGCTGAAAATGGCGGAGATCTTCGGACCTGACCACTTTTATCTGGAATTGCAGGATCATGGCATTCCCGAACAGAGACCTGTGAATCAAGGCGTTTTGCGGATCGCCCGGGAGACCGGCCTGCCGCTGATCGTCTCCAACGATGCCCACTACCTGCGGCGGGAAGATGCCGAGATGCAGGATGTGCTGCTGTGCATCCAGACCGGCAAGACGGTGGACGATACCAATCGCATGAAATTTCAGACCGAGGAATTTTACTTAAAGAGTGAAGAAGAGCTTCGAACGCTCTTCCCTGGTTTGGATGAGGCTTTTGAAAACACCGTCAAGATCGCGGATAGGTGCAATCTGGAGTTTGTATTCCATGAGTACCATCTGCCGTCGTTCCCGGTGCCGGAGGGCTATACCAATGAAGAATACTTCCGGAAGCTTTGCATGGACGGCTTCCGGGAGCGTTATGCCGATCCACCGGAAAGCTACAAAGAGCGTCTGGAATACGAGTTCGGTGTTATCAGCCGTATGGGCTACGTAAATTACTATCTCATTGTTTGGGATTTTATACGCTATGCTAAGGAATCCGGGATCCCGGTGGGCCCGGGGCGTGGTTCCGGCGCGGCCTCCATCGTGGCGTACTGTATGCATATCACGGAAGTGGATCCTATGAAGTATGCTCTGATCTTCGAGCGCTTTTTGAACCCGGAACGCGTCAGCATGCCCGACTTTGATACAGACTTCTGCCAGGAACGCCGGGGAGAGGTGATCGACTATGTGGTGCGCAAGTATGGCGCGGATCACGTAGCCCAGATCGCAACCTTCGGTACCATGGCAGCCCGGGGCGCTATCCGGGATGTGGGCCGTGCGCTGAACTTTTCCTACGCACAGACCGATGTGGTGGCCAAGCTGGTGCCGACCACGTTACACATTACGCTGAAAGAGGCGCTGGAAGTATCGCCCAAGCTCAAGGAGATGTATGACGGCGACGAGCGTGTGAAGCAGCTCATTGACACAGCTATGAGCCTGGAGGGAATGCCCCGCAATACCTCTACCCATGCTGCGGGCGTCGTGATCACGGCTGACCCGGTGTGCAGCTATGTGCCACTCTCCAGAAATGACGATACCATCGTGACCCAGTATACCATGACCACCATCGAGGAGCTTGGACTGCTGAAGATGGATTTCCTGGGCCTGCGAAATCTGACGGTCATCAAGGATGCCCAGGAGCAGATCCGGCAGTTTGAACCGGATTTTGACATCAATAAGGTGCCAGATGATGACCCGGAGACCTTCCGGATGCTGGGAGAGGGCAAGACCCAGGGCGTATTCCAGCTGGAATCGGCGGGCATGACCGGTGTGTGCGTGAACATGAAGGCCAGCTCCATTGAAGACATTACGGCAATCGTAGCTCTCTATCGGCCCGGTCCTATGGATTCGATCCCCCGGTTTATTGCCAATAAGCTGGATTCCAGAAAGGTGACCTATAAGACACCGCTTTTGGAGCCAATCCTGAAGGTTACTTACGGCTGCATCGTCTACCAGGAACAGGTCATTGAGATCTTCCGCTCTCTGGGTGGCTATACCATGGGACAGGCGGATAATATTCGCCGTGCGATCTCCAAAAAGAAAATGAAAGTCATCGAGGAGGAGCGGAAGGTATTCGTCTACGGTGATGAAGCGCAGGGTATTACCGGCTGCATCGGACATGGCGTGCCGGAGGCAGTGGCCCAGTCCATTTATGACGAGATCGTAGACTTTGCAAACTATGCCTTTAACAAAGCCCATGCAGTATGCTATGCGGTGGTCTCCTATCAGACGGCTTACTTAAAATGTCATTACCCTAAGCAGTATATGGCAGCACTGATGACTTCTGTGCTGGACAGCGCCGCCAAGATCTCCGGTTATATTGCCGAATGTAAGGAGCTGGGGATCCCGGTACTGCCGCCGGACATCAACCACTCCGACGACCATTTTACGGTAGAAGGAGATTCCATCCGCTTTGGCCTGGGCGCTGTAAAAAATGTGGGTCATGGTCTGATCCGCTCGGTAGCAGCCAAGCGCACAGAAGGCGGACCTTTCCGGAGCCTGGAAGATTTCATCCAGCGCATGGGAGAGGGGGAGCTGAACAAGCGCGCGGTAGAAAACTTTATCAAATGCGGTGCCATGGATTGCTTCGGCTACCATAGAAGTGAGCTGCTGGCTGTGTACGACACCATGATGGACAGCATCGCCGCCTCCCGCAGGCAGAATTTAGAGGGCCAGATGGGTCTGTTCTCTATGCTGGAGGAGGAAGAAGCGGCAGCGATCCCGATTCCGAAGCTGCCGGAGATCAACAAGGCGGATCGTATGCTGATGGAGAAGGAGACCACAGGCATTTACCTGTCCGGTCATCCTATGGACGATTATCGGGGGTTGCTGAAGGGTACCCATGTGGTGGCCATCGGCGCGCTGATGGAGGAGGAAAACGGCTATGCGGACGATCAGATCGTTAGCGTGGCGGGAATCGTCCAGAGCGTGAAGATGAAAACGACCCGCAATAACTCCATGATGGCTTATGTGACTGTGGAGGATGACACCGCCGCAATGGAAATGCTGGCGTTTTCCAAGACCATCGACCAGTACGGCGGCTATCTGCGGGAAAATGCGCCGGTTGTGGTTACGGGCCGACTGTCTCTGCGGGATGATAAGGAACCGCAGATCGTGATCAATCGGGCGCGGCCGATCTCTGATTTTGCCGCAGAGCGCCCTGTGCGGGAGGAACCGGCACCTACAGCGGTACCGGCACCTGTGCAGGTCCGGGGCACGCTGTATCTGCGGTTGCCCAGTGAGGAAGGGAAGCTCTTTGTTAAAATACGGGCGATCTTGAATATGTTCCCAGGCGATTGCCAGGCGGTCATCTACTTTGCGGACACCAAGCAAAGACGGGGAACCCGCTGCGCGCTGGACGAAAGAATGCTGGAGGAACTGAAAAATGTATTGGGAAGCGAAAATGTTGTAGTAAAATAGCTTCCTTTTTGAGAACAAGTGTGCTATAATAAACCATTGGGGAGGTGCTGCCAAGTGAAAAAATATTTGCTTTGCGTCCTGGTGCTGTGCATGATGCTGGGCTTTGGCGGCTGCTCTTTCCGTACGGTGGATCAGCTGTATCACTTGCCAAAGCGATCTCAGGCCTATGACCGGCTGCAAAAGGAGATCGACCTGGCAATGCAGGGCAGAGCCTACTGCGCGCCTCTGTCCGGGGAGAATCAGCAAACTGTGCAGCTGGCGGATCTGGACGGCGACGGAGTAAAAGAGTACCTGCTTTTTTGCACCAGCGCCGATGCTCTGCTGCAGATCCTGGTATTTGACACAGAGGGCGATGGCTATGTGCTGGCTGACACCATTGAAGGACACGGCTATGCTTTCGACCGGGTGGAGTATGTGCAGATGGACAACAGGCCCGGTTTGGAATTGATCGTCGGCAGGCAGATCAGTGACCAGGTTTTGCGTGCGGTATCCGTGTATACCTTTGCCGACGGCCAGGCACGGCAGCTGATGAGCACCAATTATACAAGATTTCTGACCTGCGACCTGGACGCGGACCAGGTGGGAGAAATGCTGGTCCTCCGCCCCGGACAGGCGGATACGGATAATGGTGTTGCAGAGCTTTATGCAGTGAAAGATGGCAACATGGAGCGCTATAATGAAGCACCCATGTCCGAGCCTGCGGACAAGCTCAAGCGTATCCTAACCGGCAAGCTTCACGGCGGTCAAAAGGCAGTGTTTGTTGCAAGCACGGTGGCGGAAAATGCCATTATTACCGACGTTTATGCTTTGGTGGATGGGCAATTGGTGAACGTATCGCTCTCTAACGAATCCGGCACCAGTGTGCAGACACTGCGTAACTACTATGTATATGCCGATGATATTGATAACGATGGGGAAGTGGAACTCCCGGATCTGATCACGATGATGCCGCTTGGAGAAGAAAGCACGGCCCAGCAGCAGTATTTGATCCGGTGGTATGCCATGTCTGCCAGCGGCGCAGAGAAAAATAAGCTCTATACCTATCACAATTATTTAGGCGGCTGGTACCTGCGATTGGACGAAAGATGGGCTCCCCGGATCAGTGTCCGGGCAGAGGATGGAGGCTATGGCTTCTACCTGTGGGACGAGACCTTTGTTCAGCCCCAGAAGATATTCACAGTGTTTGAATTGACCGGTCAAGATCGGGAAGAGCAGGCGGTAAAGGACAACCGCTTCGTACTTTACAGAAGTGAATCGACGGTCTATAGCGCCCGGCTGGAGGTTGCTTCCGGAAGCATCAACATCTCCCGGGAGGACATGGTCGATAGCTTTGACCTGATGCATCAGGAATGGAATACGGGAGAAATGTGAGGAAAGAGATATGAAGAAAGTGTTGATTTTGGAGGACGAGGTCAATATCCGAAGCTTCGTGGTGATCAACCTGAAGCGGGCCGGCTATGATGCCATCGAGGCCGCAACGGGCCAGGAGGCGCTGGACCGCATCCAGGAGCATCCCGATATCGGTGTGGCGATCCTGGACATCATGCTGCCGGATATCGACGGCTTTGAGGTCTGCCGTCGCATCCGGGGCTCCAATAAGCAGATCGGTATCATTATGCTGACGGCCAGAACCCAGGAGATGGATAAGGTCACCGGTTTGATGACCGGCGCTGACGATTATGTGACCAAGCCCTTTTCTCCGGCTGAACTGACAGCCCGTATCGATGCATTGTCCCGCCGTATCGGCGGTGACAGCAGCGCCGTCAGTGAATTGCTGTCCCAAGGACCCTTTATGATGAATACCCGCAATCATACGCTGGAGAAGAACGGTGTTCGGATCCGGCTGACCCAGGTGGAGTATTCTATTATGAAGCTGTTTATGCAAAATCCCGGACGGGCGCTGTCCCGGGAAGATATCCTGTCTGCTGTTTGGGGTAGGGATTACGAAGGCGAACTGAAGATCGTGGATGTGAATATCCGCCGCCTGCGCATTAAAATTGAGGATGACACCTCCAATCCGTCCTATATCACCACGGTTTGGGGCTTTGGCTATAAATGGGGCGCCTGATGATCGGGTAAGCCCGGAAAGGAGACGCCCATGAAAAAACTCAAAGGCCTTCGCAGGCGTTGGATCCTGAATACTGTGGGCGTTGTGGGAATTTTGGGCATTGTATGCGTGGCGGCGATCACGGCACTGTTTGCGGGCTCCTACTATTCCAATATGGCATCGGATATGTACAACCGGGCTGAATCCACGACAGATTTCTTTGCGGATTACCTAAGCCTGGAATATAACCGCTATTATCAGTCCTGCATTACCTACGCCAAGACGTTTGAACAGCGCAATTCTATCGAATTGCAGTTTATCGATACCAGCGGCAGACTGGTGGCCTCTTCTTACGGTGATTGGGCGGGTCACACACCGGAGACACCGGAGATCAAGCAGGCCCAGGAAAGTCGGGATATCCGAACCTTTATCGGGGACGATCCTTTTACGGGGGAGCGGATCATGGCGGTATCCAGCCCTATGATCTACAGCAACGGGGAAGTGATCGGCGTCCTGCGGTATGTGACTTCTACAAAGCTGATGGACGAACAGATCTTGCGTGTAGCGTTGGTGGCGTTTGCCGGCTTCCTGGCGGTGATCGCCGTTGTGATGATCAGCAGCGGGTATTACATCCGATCCATTCTGCAGCCGGTAAGAGAGATCACCGAAAAAGCCAAGCGGATCGCAGGCGGCACTTATGGCATCCAGATCAAGACGAAATACAACGATGAACTGGGTGAGCTTGCCAATACAGTCAACGATCTGTCTTCTCAGATCAGCCAGAATGAGAAGATGCAGACGGAGTTTATTTCCTCCTTGTCCCATGAACTGCGTACACCCCTAACGGCGATCACCGGCTGGAGTGAAACGCTGATCGATAATGAAGATCTGGACGAGGATACCCGCCGGGGTATGCGTATCATTCTGCGGGAAGCCAAGCGACTGACGGAAATGGTGGTGGATCTGCTGGACTTTACCAGGATCCAGGATGGGCGCATGACGCTGAATGTGGAACCGACGGACATTCGGGCGGAATTTGAAGACACGGTATACATGTACGGCAGCCGGCTTTCGCAAGACGGTATCAAGCTGCACTATCAGGATACGGACGAGGATATCCCGGATATTACCTGTGACCCCAAGCGAATGCGGCAGGTATTTCTGAATTTGCTGGATAACGCAGCCAAGCACGGCGGCGAGGGAAAACGTATTGAGGCGTCTCTTAGCTATCGGGCTGGCCTGGTGGAGATCAAGATCCGGGATTTTGGTCCCGGAATTCCGGACGATGAGATACCTCTGGTCAAGAAGAAGTTTTATAAAGGCAGCTCCAAGGCCCGTGGTTCGGGCATTGGCCTGGCAATCTGTGACGAGATCGTCCAGATGCACGGCGGTGAGCTGATTTTGGAAAATGCGGATGGGGGCGGCACGCTGGTGTCGATCCTGCTTCCCGCGGCGCAGTGAGGTAGAAGATCCTATGGCAAAAAAAGAAGCATGCTGTGAAAAATTTAAGACCATGATCGGTGGACAGGCATTGATAGAAGGCATTATGATGCGCGGCCCGGAAAAGGACGCGGTGGTGGTGCGTACGGCAGAAGGCCTACAGACTACCGTGAAGGCCCGCAAGCTTCCGAAAGAGCGCTCGGTGCTCAAATGGCCGCTGATTCGGGGCGTATGTGGCTTTTTTGATGCCCAGGTGACCGGCGTCAAGGCCTTGATGCAATCGGCGGATCTGTCGCCGGAAGAGGCGGAAGAACCGTCTAAGCTGGATCTGTGGCTGGAAAAGAAGCTGGGAAATGAAAAATTTCAGAAACTGGTAGTCGGTTTTGCGGTAGCGTTGGGACTGGGCATGTCTATTTTACTGTTCTTCCTGCTGCCCATGCTGGCGAGCAGCCTGCTGGATCAATGGATCCCTAATACCTTTGTGCTGCATCTGATCGAAGGTATCGTGCGAATGGCGATCTTCCTTGGCTATATGCTTTTGGTATCCCGGATGCAGGAGATGAAGCGGGTGTTTTCCTATCATGGTGCGGAGCATAAGACCATCCGTTGCTACGAGGCGGGATTGCCGCTGACTGTGGAAAATGTACGCATCCAGACACGGATGCATCCTCGCTGCGGCACCAGCTTTCTGCTGGTTGTGATGATCCTGTCGATCCTTGTGTTTTCTGTAGCCTCCTCGGGCCTGCTGGCACTGTTCCCTGCGCTGGAGCTGATGCGCGGAAGCTTTCTTTACCGACTGATCATGATCCTTTTTAAGCTGCTGCTCCTGCCGCTGGTGGTGGCCATCAGCTATGAGGTCAACCGTTGGGTAGGCCGGCATGACAACTGGTTCACCAAGATCCTGACGGCACCGGGTATGTGGTTCCAGAACTTTACTACCAATGAACCGGACGACAGCATGATCGAGGTGGGTATTGCGGCTCTGCAGGCAGTCCTTCCGGAACAGGAGGGAGCCGACCGGTGGTAAAAAAGCTATCCGATCTTTACCTGGATGCACGAAAGGCGTTGATGCAGACTGAGGACCGGAATACAGCCAGCTTAATGGCCAGAAATCTGCTGTGCCATTTTTCCGGAAAGACCCAGGAGCAGATCCTGGCGGACCGGGAGCTGTATGCCTCGGAAGAGACATGCCGCGCTATGGATACCGCGGTACGCCGACTGTTAAAAGAAGAACCTTTGGCCTACATTTTGCAGGAATGGGATTTTTACGGTATGCGGCTGTATGTGGACAACCACGTTTTGATTCCCAGAGATGATACCTGCGCGGTAACAGCCCTGGCCATCAAGCGGTCTATTTTCCTGGACCGGGATCCCAGAATTTTGGATCTGTGTACAGGCTCAGGCTGCATCGGTTTGGCCATCGCACAGCATGTAAAAGATGCAAGAGTAACACTGGCGGATATTTCCAAGGATGCGCTGGCGGTGGCCAGGAAAAACGTGCTGCTTCAGAAGCTGTCTGCCCGGGTCTCCTGCGTCAGCGCTGACGCACTTGGAGAGCCCCCGGCCTTTTTAGGTAAATTTGATATGATCGTATCCAATCCGCCCTACATTACCGGAAAAGAAATGGAGCAGCTTCCGGACAGTGTTCGGTGCTACGAGCCCCATTTGGCACTGTTCGGCGGCGAGGACGGGCTGGACTTTTACCGGGCGATCGCCCGCAATTACCGTCATGCGCTAAAACCCGGTGGTTTTCTGTGCCTGGAATTCGGTATGGGGCAGGGGGATGACATCTGCGCGCTTCTGCGGCAAAATGGGTATACCATTCTGGAACGTACCAGAGACTATAATGATATCGAACGGGCAGTGCTTGCCCAATACGGCAGGAAGGAAACATAATTATGGCTACAAAGAAATCAACTTACGAAGCACCTACTCCCGCAGCGGATAAGAAGAAAGCGCTGCAGACCGCTCTGGCACAGCTGGAAAAGAGCTTTGGCAAGGGCACGGTCATGCGTCTGGGCGACCGCCCGGATATGAATGTGGAGGCGATCCCTACCGGTTCTCTGGCGCTGGATGCTGCTCTGGGTATCGGCGGTGTGCCTAAGGGCAGAATTATTGAGATCTACGGTCCGGAATCCTCCGGTAAGACCACGCTGGCGCTGCACATTCTGGCGGAATGCCAGAAGCAGGGCGGCGAAGTGGCCTTCGTGGATGCCGAGCACGCCCTGGATCCGGTGTATGCAGCCGCTTTGGGCGTGGACACCGACAACATGCTGGTCTCTCAGCCGGATACCGGTGAGCAGGCCCTGGAGATCACGGATGCCCTGGTTCGCAGCGGCGCTGTGGATGCGGTCGTCGTGGACTCTGTAGCAGCCCTGACTCCCCGCGCGGAAATTGAAGGCGAAATGGGCGATACCTTCGTTGGCCTGCAGGCCCGGCTGATGAGCCAGGCTCTGCGGAAATTGGCCGGTACGATCTCCAAAACCAACTGTGTGGTCATCTTTATCAACCAGCTGCGCATGAAGATCGGTGTGATGTACGGCAATCCTGAGACGACTACCGGCGGCAATGCCTTGAAGTTCTATTCTTCGGTCCGTCTGGATGTGCGCCGTGTGGAGTCCATTAAGGAAGCCGGTAATGTGGTTGGCAACAAGACCCGCGTCAAGGTGGTCAAAAATAAAGTTGCGCCTCCCTTCCGGGAAGCTTTCTTTGACATCATGTACGGACAGGGTATCAGCAAGTGGGGCGAATTGGTAGACCTTGCTGTGGAGATGGATGTGGTTCAGAAGAGCGGCAGCTGGTTTTCCATGGGGGATGAGCGCATTGGTCAGGGTAAGGAGAGCGTAAAGACCTTCCTGATGGCCAATCCGGATGTTGCTGAGAAGGTAGAGGCGCAGGTGCGCGAGAATCTGCTTCGTAAGACCGCATCCGGCCCTTCCGCACCTGCTAAGGCTGCCGAGCGCGGTGTTGCGATCAGCGCTGACGATTTTGATGATGCGGATTGAGTCTGTTTCAAAGGATGCTGACAGAGCCGGAAGATACCGAATTCAGTTTTCTGACGGATCTTCCATGCGGCTCTACCGGCAGACAGTAGAAGATTTTGGACTTTATAGCGGGATGGAACTGTCCGAACAGAGTCTTTTCGATCTGCGGACAGCCGCCTGGCAAATGTCTGCAAAAATGCGGGCAGTACGGATCGTGGCAGCTTCCAACGTATCCAAGCAGGATCTGGAGCAGCGATTGATCCATAAGGGAGAATCACCGAAGCAGGCCAAAGAGGCCGTACGGTGGATGTCGGAAATGAACCTGCTGGATGATCGCCGGACAGCGGAGCAGTTGGTACAAGGCTGCGTGAGAAAGGGATACGGCGTGGCCCGTGCCAAGCAGATGCTCTATGAAAAGCGGATCCCCAAAGAGCTTTGGGAGGATGTACTGGCAGATTACCCGGATCAAACGGACAGTATCTATGCTTTCCTTTGCGGGCGGCTGGGAGATTCCTGGGAGCCCAGGGATCTGAAGCGCGCAGTCGATGCACTGCTGCGGCGTGGCCATAGTTACGGACAGATCCGAAATGCCCTTGCCAGACTGCAAGTGGATGATGATGAATTCCCGGAGGAATTGTGAATGGCAAATATTGGTTTTATCTCCCTGGGGTGCGCAAAAAACCAGGTGGATTGTGAGCGGATGATGTACCGTCTGCAGGAGGCCGGTCATACGGTCTGTCCGGATGTAGTGGGTGTGGATGCGGTTGTAATCAACACCTGCGGATTTATTGACTCAGCAAAAACAGAGGCGATCGATCATATCCTGCAGATGGGCCAGCTGAAACAGCAGGGACTGGTAGGTAAGATCTTGGTCACCGGTTGCCTTTCTGAGCGCTACCGCCAGGAGATCCTGGAGGAAATGCCTGAAGTGGACGGTGTGCTGGGTACCGGCAGCTACACAAAGATCGTAGCTGCGGTAGAGCAGATCCTGGAGGGTGACACGGTAGCGGATTTTGATTCCATCGATCTTCCGGAGGAGGAAACAGGGCGGATCGTTACCACGCCCGAGCACTATGCATACATCAAGATCGCGGAAGGCTGCGACAACCGCTGCTCTTACTGTATCATTCCCTACCTGCGAGGAAAATACCGCAGTCGCCATTTGGATGATGTGCTGTACGAAGCCAGGATGCTGGCGGCCAGCGGTGTGAAGGAACTGATCGTTGTCGCGCAGGATACCAGCCGCTACGGAACGGATTTCCCGGGACATAAGCGGCTTCTGGCGACGCTGCTGAAAGAGCTTTGCAAGATCGACCAGCTTCACTGGATCCGGGTACATTACCTGTATCCCGATGAGATCGACGACGAATTGATCGATGTGATCGCAAGTGAGCCGAAGATCGTCAAGTATCTGGATATTCCTATTCAGCACTGCAACGATAGGGTTTTGAGACTGATGAACCGCCGGGGCGACAATGCCTACCTGCGGCAGATGTTTGAAAAGCTTCGCAGCCGGATCCCCGGGCTGGTGCTGCGTACCAGTGTGATCACCGGCCTGCCCGGTGAAGGTGAGGAAGAATTTGAAGAGCTGTGCAATTTCCTGAAGGAAATGCGGCTGGAGCGTACCGGCGCGTTTTCCTTCTCCCCGGAAGAGGGCACGCCTGCGGCGCAGATGGAATTTGTAGATTCCGATGTGGCCCAGCAGCGTGCTGAGCAGATATCGGAGATCCAGTCCCGGATCATGGATGCGTACAACAGCGCTATGATCGGAAAGACCTTGGAAGTGCTGGTAGATGGCTATGACGAGGAAGCGGAGCAGTACTTTGGCCGGACTTTTGCCGACTCCCCGGAGATCGACGGCAGAGTTTGGATCGCCTCTGAGGAAGCACTTTGTGAAGGTACATTCGTGCATGTTTTGATCGATGGCCTGGTGGACGGGGATCTGTCCGGCTATATTGTGGAGGAAGACATATGACGACAGCAAGTAAGATCACACTGATTCGGGTGGCATTCATCCCGGTGTATATGGTGCTGATGTATCTGAGTGGCGGCACACCCAATCTGTGGATGTGGCTGGGACTGGCCGTGTTTATCATCGCCAGCTTGACCGACTATGTGGATGGCTATATTGCCAGAAAGTATGAACAGGTCAGCGATTTTGGAAAATTCCTGGATCCTCTGGCGGATAAGCTGCTGGTGATCGCCGCCATGACCATGTTCTGCCAGTGGGGGCAGATGCCTGCTTGGGCGCTGATGATCGTACTGACACGAGAGTTTGCTGTGACAGGTCTTCGGCTTGTGGCGGTTGGTAACGGTACCGTGATCGCAGCCGGCTGGAGCGGAAAGGTCAAGACGGCCAGCACCATGATCGGACTGTGCGTGCTGATGGCATTCCCGTCGGTAGATTGGCTCTGCTGGCTGGTCATTGGGGTGATCGTTGTTACAACGGTCTATTCCGGTATTGAGTATTTCGTCCAGAACTGGAAGTGCCTTTGGAAATAATGGGACAAAAATGGCGTGCTGGAATTTACAGCACGCCGTTTTTATGCTATAATCACGGAGCGAAAACACCCAATACATTGAGCGAGAGGTTAGCTATGAACGAAAAGGAAATTGGCGAGATCCGGCGCAGAGTCCGCCGGGACCGCAGTAATATGACAGCTATTTACGGCTGCTTTGTCAACGACCAAAAGGAGATCGTTACCGAATACCGGCAGTCCACGGCGATGATGTCCGAAAATGAGGCCGACCGATATTTTGGACTGATGAAGCGGACATTAAGTGGCACGATTGGCAAAAATCTGATCGATATTACCTTCAAGACTGCCCAGGTGGCAGACAGTCCGGAGCATAAGCTGCTGATGCGCCTGCGCACCGGTGGCCTGCAGGAAGAGGAAGTGCGGCAGGAATTCTATCAGAAGATCATCCAGTCTGTGCAGTTGGACACGGCCTTCCTGATCCTGGTGAGCTGCGACAGCTATGATGTGCCCTTCAAGAGCAAGGATGATGATACCCAAGCGGATGCAGGCAGCGAGACTTATACCTATATCCTCTGCGCTGTTTGCCCGGTGAAGCAGACCAAGGCCAACCTGCACTATGTGGCGGAAAGCAAGGAATTCCACGATGGCGGTATTACCCAGGTGGCAAGCGCGCCTTCGCTGGGCTTCCTGTTCCCGGCCTTTGATGACCGCAGCACCAATATCTACAATGCGCTGTTCTACACCCATGACAGCGCCGCTGCCCACGAAGCTTTCATCGAGACGGTTTTTCACACAAAGCCCTTCAAGCCTGCTGCTGAGCAGAAGAAATCCTTTGAGGCCTTGCTTGCCGCCAGTCTGGAGGACGAGTGCAGCATGGAAGTGGTGCAGACTGTTCACGAGCAGCTGTGCCAGTGCATTGAGATGCACAAAGAGAGCAAGGTCAAGGAGCCCTTACTGGTATCCAAAGACCAGGTGCAGGACGCACTGGAAACATGCGGCGTATCGGAAGCGCATAAGGCAAAGTTCAGCGTGAACTTTGACGAGACCTTCGGTTATGAAGCCCAGCTGCATCCGAAGAATATCATCGATAATCGTAAGTTTGAGATCAAAACACCGGATGTCTCCATTAAGGTAGCACCCGACCGCAGCGATCTGATCGAGACCCGGATCATTGACGGCGTAAAATACATCCTCATCTGCGCAGATGAGGATGTGGAGGTCAATGGTGTCAGTATTCATATCGAGAACAAGCAGACGGTGGAAGTATAACAAAACACCCCTGGTTCCGAGAAAAACCGTCAGAGGGCAGAATGTCAAGAAAGCATACTCTTTTGACAGACAGCACCCCCGGTACCGAGAGGAACCGGGGGTGGCTTTCTTATTTACTTTCTCTGGAACGAAGCACCATATCCACAATAATGTCGGCGCATTCTTCGATTCCGATGGTGCCGCTGTTCAAGCACAGATCGTAGTTCTGGGCGGTGCCCCAGGTACGGCCTGTATAGTGCTGATAATTTACATGGCGGCGCTTATCCTTTTCGTTCAGACGGGCCTCCGGGCTTTTCTCCGATTCGCCGTATAGCCGCACGATGCGGTCCGCACGATAGGCCATGTCCGCGTGGATGTAAGCATGGAGTGTGTCTTCCCGGTCTTTCAGAATATAGTCAGCATTGCGGCCTACGATGACGCAGGGACCTTTTTCTGCCAGCTGAAGGATCACACCGCACTGAATATTCCAAAGGAAATCTGCGGTAGACATGCCGTTCATGACGCCGGGGATTCCCTGGGGAGCGAAGGCATAGGAAAAAAGCGTTCTTCCGGGGGCGTGCTCTCCGTGCTCTTCCACAAATTTGGGGGCAAAGCCGGATTCCAGAGCGATCTGATCCACAAGCTCCTTGTCATAGAAGGGGATCCCAAGCTTTTCGGCTACCAGATGTCCGATGGTACGGCCACCGCTGCCAAATTCCCGGCTGATGGTAATGATCTTCTTTTCCATGAGAAAGCCTCCTTTGATCGTTTCTAGACATATTATATCAATTCGCTATAGCTTTGTCAAACAAAAACAAGCTTCCTCTACAGAAAGACAAGGGGAACTTTTATGCCATTGCTATGGTCACTTTGCCGGGAGAATGTCCGTTTTAGACCTTTTTCTTGTGAATTCCGCAGTTTTCCAAATTGCCTATTTGCAAAATGAAAGGGAATGTGTATAATAATAAAAAATGGCAAAAAACGGAGGGTCACCATGCTGTCAGCTGCTCAGTCTAACGCGTATACTGCCATATTAAAGGAAGAATTACTGGTAGCCATGGGCTGCACAGAACCCATTGCCATTGCCTATGCGGCAGCGATTGTGCGCCGCACCCTGGGACGCCAGCCGGATTCCATTCAGGCTCTGCTCAGCGGTAATATCATCAAAAATGTAAAGAGCGTCATAGTGCCTGCTACCGGCGGATTGCATGGTATAGAGGCGGCTATCAGTGCCGGTATCGTTGCAGCGTGTCCGGAAAAGCAGCTGGAGGTACTTACGGCTCTGAAAGGCGAGGATCAGCAGGCAATTTCCGATTTTTTGCATCGTTGCAGTTTTCACATGGAGGAGATGGATACCCCCCATCCCTTTGATCTGGAGCTGACGGGCATCTGTGGCCAGGACCGTGTAACGGTCCGTATTACCGGAAATCATACCAATGTAACTAAGGTGCTGAAAAATGAGGAAGACTTGACCGAGTCTTTCCTGTGTGCCGTACTGGAGCAGGAGCGTAGCCGCACAGACCGCTCGGTTTTGAACGTGCGCGATATTATCACCTTTGCAGACGAGATACCGCTGGATGAGCTGGAGCCGTTGCTGGACCGGCAGATCCGTATGAACATGGCGATCGCCGAGGAAGGGATCCAAAATACATACGGCGCCTGCATCGGTAAAGTCCTCTTTCAGAACGGACAGGCCAGCCTGCGGGATAAGGCCCGTGCTATGGCAGCTGCAGGCTCCGATGCCAGAATGAGTGGGTGTGAGATGCCGGTAAGTATCCTGTCCGGAAGCGGCAATCAGGGGATCACAGCTTCCGTGCCGGTGGTGGTGTATGCCAATGAACTGGGAAAGACCCGTCAGCAGCTGCTCCGGGCCTTGATCGTATCCGATCTGATCACCATCCACTTGAAAACCGGTATCGGCTGCCTGTCTGCTTATTGCGGCGCGATCAGCGCAGGCTGCGGCTGCGGCTGCGGCATCAGTTATTTGATGGGCGGCGGGTACTATGAGGCTGCCCATACGCTGGTCAATTCCCTGGCGATCCTGTCGGGTACCATTTGCGATGGGGCCAAACCTTCCTGTGCGGCTAAGATCGCCATGGCGGTAGAGGCTGGCATTATGGGCTATGAGATGATGCGCACCGGACATCAGTTCTACGGCGGCGACGGCATTATTACAAAGGGTGTGGAGAACACCATTGAGAATATCGGCAGACTAGCCCGGGACGGTATGTCCCAGACGGATAAGGAAATTATCCGCATTATGCTCAGCAGTGGCTGCTGAGCCAAACGGAGAGAGAAATATGGACTCTGCATTTCGTAATTTTATTAAGAAGCATGATTACCTGATCTGTGTGGATTCCGACGGCTGTGTTATGGATACGATGACCTGCAAGCATATGCATTGTTTCGGCCCCGGTGTCGTGGATGAGTGGGGACTGCAGAATTGGGAAGAGGATGTGCTCCATCTGTGGAACAATACCTGCCTGTTCCGGCTCACCAGAGGGATCAATCGATTCAAGGCTCTGGATGCGGTACTTACCGAGATCAACGAAAAATATACACCGATCGTGGGCCTGCAGGCGCTGAAGGATTGGATCGCTACGGCCCCGGCCCTCTCCAACGATATGCTGGCTGCCAGACTGGCTGAAACCGAGGACGAAGACAGCCGTATTTGTTTGCGCAAGGCGCTGCTGTGGAGCCGGGAAGTGAATGAAGCCATTGACCATCTGCCGCTGGAGCTGAAACAGCCGATCTATGGTGCCAGGGAGGCGCTGAGGGCTGCTGCACGGTTTGCGGATATTGCGGTCGTTACCAGTGCTAACCGGGATGCTGTGCAGGAAGAATGGAATGCCTATGGACTGATGCAATATGCCAGTGTCTTACTGGCACAAGACAGCGGCAATAAGAGCTACTGTATTTCCAAGCTTCTGGAGTTTGGCTATGAGAAGGATCATGTTCTGATGATCGGTGACGCAATAGGAGATGCCAGAGCGGCGGAAAAGAACGGCGTGTGGTTTTATCCTGTGCTGGTCAATTGGGAAGAAGAAAGCTGGGAAATGCTGCACACGACCTACCTGGAAATCTTCCGTCGGGGTGAATTCAATAACTGCCAGGAAGAGAAAACGCAGGTGTTTATCGAAAATCTGGGCGGCTGACCGTTTGTTTGGGAGGTATAGGCGATGCAGTACCGGATCGATCGGGAAAATTACCACCGTTTTGATGTGATGCAGCGCTGTAAGCTGCCGGCCAGAAGTTACATCGTACCTTTTTCTGCATGTGAAAAGGCGGATGCAGCAACCATTTCCACAAAACGCTATTGCTCGGATAAGGTACGGTGTCTAAGTGGCACCTGGGACTTCCGGTTTTATCCGAAGCCTGCCGCTGTGCCTGCGGTGCTGGATACGGAAGCGGTAGCATTTGACGTCTTGGATGTACCCAGCTGCTGGCAGTTTCGGGGGTATGACAAGCCATTTTATCTGAATACGCGCTACCAGTTTCCCTTTGACCCACCGAAGATCCCTATGGAAGAACCGGTGGGTAAAACTTTTGTTGCCTTTGGAATGGATCGGGGCATCAAACCCAGATGGGTCACACCAGAGGAAGAATATAATTTTGTGGGCATTTATCGAAAGGATTTTTATGCACAGGATCTGACGAAAAAAAGAATCTTGTCTTTTCTCGGGGTTGCAAGCTGTGTAGATGTGTATGTGAACGGGCAGTTTGCCGGCTATTCTGAAGGAAGCCACAATATGGCGGAATTTGATATTTCTCATCTGGTTTGCCTTGGCAAGAATGAAATCGTGGCAGTGGTGCACCGTGGTGCACCGGTACTTACCTGGAATGCCAGGACATGCTGCGTAATACCGGCATTTTCCGGGATGTTTTGCTCTATGAATTGGATCCGGTGGATTTCTGGGATGTGGATTTTCAAACGGAAAAGACCGCATCCGGTTACAACGCCAGCATACATATCGGGTTGACCGGGGAGGGAAGTGTACGTATCACACTCTGTGGCCACGGAATGTGCCAAATGTCGACGGTGCATACGTCGGATCGCCTGGCGAATGTCAGTTTTGAAGGACTGAATGTGCTGGAATGGACAGCGGAGACCCCGGAACTGTATGATCTGTATCTGGAAACGGACAGCTCTTGCGTCAAGCTTCGGGTGGGCTTTCGGTGCGTGCAGATCCGGGGAGACCGGTTTCTTCTCAATGATCATTTGGTAAAACTCAAGGGCGTGAATCATCACGATACCAGCTGTCATAACGGTTATACGATGACTGCTTCGGAAATTGAGCAGGATGTGCGCATTTGCAAGGAATATAATATCGATACCATTCGCACCTCGCATTATCCTCCGGATCCTATGCTGCTTGAGTGGTGCGACGAGCTGGGCGTATATGTGGTAGATGAAGCGGACCTGGAGACCCATGGTGCCTTTCCTATCAATAGGCTTACCCATGATCCGGCTTGGGAAGACCGGTATTTGGACAGGGTGCAGCGGCTTTACGGCAGAGACAAAATTCACCCTTGCGTTGTCATGTGGAGCTTGGGCAACGAGTCCGGAGGCTATGCCAATACGGATGCGATGTATCGATGGCTGAAACAGCGCACGGCCATCCCGGTGCATTATGAGCACGTGGTTCACACAGCCAGGACGGCCTATGATGTGGCCAGCGAGATGTATCCCAGTGTGGAAAAGGTCCGCTTGACGGGGCAGAAGCGTCGGAACCGGAAGAAATTCAATGACCGTCCCTATTTTCTTTGCGAGTATGTTCATGCCATGGGTGTAGGCCCCGGTGCCATGGAAGATTACTGGCAGGAATTTTACCGCTATGACAGCTTGATCGGCGGCTGTGTGTGGGAAATGGTGGATCATGCCGTACTGCACCCGGATGGCAGTTATACCTACGGTGGTGATCATGGAGAATGGATCCACGACAGTAACTTCTGTGTGGACGGCCTGTTTTATCCGGACAGGACACCATCCACAGGTGCCCGTATCGTACGGCATATATACCGTCCTATTCGGGTGCGGCACGTGGAAGACTGCCGTTACGAGGTGTTTAATACGACAGCCTTTACAAGCGCCCAGCACTATAGCATTTGCTTCTGCTATTCCGATGGACGGCGGAAGACGGAAACGGTCAGCGTGCCGCCGCTGAGCAAACGGATCGTGGAGCTCCCACAGTGCGCGTCCGATGACAGCTATATAACTGTAGAAGTAACGGACTTGCGCAGTGGACGGCAGGTCAGCGAGGAGCAAATCGTGTTCCGGATCCCAGTGCTGCAAAATGTAAATCCTGCCGGGAAACTGCCGAACTGGATCGATATTTGTGACGGTAAAGTGATCCTGTCCCATAATGGGAAACAGATGGCGGCGGATCCGGATACGATCCTGTTTCGTGCACCTACCGACAATGACCGGCGGTTTGACCTGAGCACGGCAATGGATGACTATTTGGTTCAAAAAAGCACAGTGAAGCGGATCTGTGTTCGGGATAACAGTCTGACGGTGGAAACGGTGATTTCTTGCCGGAAGCAAAGCTTTGTATGTGTGGACACCTACGAGGCTTGCCAGTCGGGCATCCTGGTTACCAGCCGACTGCGTCACCGATCCGGCAGTGGAAAGCTGCCCAGATTTGGTAAGGTATTTCGCTTGGACAGCAGCTTTGATGATGTAGAATATGTGGGTCGAAACGGCGAATCCTACTGCGATATGAAGGAACATACCCAGATCGCACCCGTTCAGTGCAAGGTATGGGATATGACTGAGCCGAATATCCGACCGCAGGAGAGCGGCAACCGCTGCGATACGACTTATGTACAGCTAAGCGATGGGGACACCGGTTTTGCCTTTACAGCGGTGGACAAGCCTTTCGAGCTGGGGATCAAGCCCTATTCCGACCGGGAATTGCTCAACATGAAGCATCAAAGCGATGCGCTTCGCAGCGGAACCTATGTGGCGATCTCCGCATTCCAGATGGGGATCGGCACGGGCAGCTGCGGTCCGGCTACCCGCACGCAGTATTGTTACAGCGCGAAAGGTGAATATGAATTAAGGTTCATCATAGAGCTAAAAAAGCACAGGCATTAATGCCTGTGCTTTTCCCATCTTTTGGGCAGATATCGGTCCGATATACTACCTTGCAGCGATGCAACCTTTTTGATTTAAATTGGTATTTACCGTGCAGGCAATTCGTAGGGACGGCCATTGACCGTCCGTCCAACAATTGCACCGCAATTGTTGGACTTTCCGCAGGAAATGAAACGATTATCGCCTTGCGGCAATGCAATTTTTACAAAATTGCCGGACGCCCAATGGGGAGCGACCCGACCGCCGCCGGTGGCGGAAAAAGGGAGGGGAGCGAGTGGCAGCGGTCGGCAAGATGCAAGCCCGCTTTGTCGG
>JAZUQE010000213.1:0-3478 GCA_045605575.1 Faecousia sp.
AGCGCACTCCACCACAACAAACGCAAGACCAACTACCACATACACCTGATATTCAGTGAACGGACACTTCTGCCGGAGCCGGATATCAAGATCGCCAGCCGCAGCGTGTTCTACGATGAAACCGGCAAGCGAGTACGCACCAAGAAAGAAATTACCGGAGAGGATGGAAAAATCAGACCGGGATGCACGGTCATTAAGAAAGGCGAAGTCTACGAACAGCATATGTTCACCCCCAAGGATGAACGGTTCAAGGACAAAGGCTTTCTGCACAATCTGAAAGAAATCTATACCGATTTAATCAACCGGCACATCTCTGATCCGGCGCAGCACTTGAAAGTGTTCGATCCAAACGGTGTGTATCTTGCTACCAAGAAGATCGGCAAGAACAATCCAAAGGCGGCGGAGATCGAAGCGGACAATGCCGCAAGGCAGGAATGGAACCGCACAGCGGACATGGCATTGCTGTCCGGTATTGCGGAAGAAACCATCATCGAACTGAAGAATGAGGAAATCCACAATAAGACCGCAGAATCCGTGACCAAGCATGGCTGGTTGCCGGAATTGTTCCGAAAGATCGTCCACACGGCAAAGGAACTGCTGCAAGGCATGATCCGCAGTACGCAGCTCCCGCCCAAGCCGGTGCTGAATATGGACATAGCGGAGTTCCGTAAAATGCAGAAGCTGATGATTAAGGTGCAGAACAAAGCGAAGCACATCCGGCAGATGCAGGAGACTGACCTACCCAGGCTGAAAGCGCAGCTTGCTGATGTAAAGGGCATATTCAAAGGCAAGGAACGCAAAGCACTGGAACAGGAAATTCAGAAACTGGAACAGACCATACGGGAAGAACTGGACACACTGCCCACCATTCTGGAAGAGGACGGATATCCCGATGTACAGGCATTCACAGCCACCTACCGAAAGGCAGAAAAGGTTGTCAGCCAGTACAACCGTGACCTCGTTGAATGGGAACGGACGGTGCAGGAAAAGAAGCGGCCCGCAGAAAAGCCGCCGGAGAAGCAAAGTGTCCGGGACCAGCTTCGCAGACTCCAGGAGGAAGGTCGGAAGAAACCCAAGCACAGAAACCGGGATTATGAACGGTAACTTTGACAACAAAAAACACACCGCTCAGCGGGGGATACTCCGCTGGCGGTGCTTACATAGACAGAAACAACTCAAGAGCCGGAAAAAACGCAAAAAATCCGATAGGAGCAATCCAAACGATGCGGACATCATCTAAGGTAATCCCAGCGGAAAATGCAGTCATTTTCCCGGTTCAAGAGCTGAGAAAAATTTACGAAAAAAGGAGGATTTTTTATGAGAACAGGACTTACCAAGAAACAGAAAGTCACCGAGGTATTTTACAACGCAAAAGACCCCACCGCAGAGATTCACACCCACGATACCAAGCTGAAAAAGCGGCTACTGGCCTATGCCGCCAAATTCCCGGAACTGTGCCAGCAGACTGACGATGATGAGCAAGGCGGCCTACGGTTTGAGATTGCCAAAGAAAGAATTAGCATCCGCTTGACGGCGCCTTATACCAAAGAGCGTATTTCTATTTCACGCTTAACAGGAAAAAAGAACCAATCCAACCTTATCCGTTAAAAATTGCCCTGCTTCTGAACACACGGAAGCAGGGCTATCAATTTATATTGCTATCTCTTTTCTGAATAACACAGTTTCATAAATCCCAGAGCGAGCACAAGTATCAGCACAATAAAGCCACAGGCATAAAGGGACAGCTTTTCTGGAGAAACCTTTTCGATATAGTCGCAGGCAAGCTCCATAAAGATCAACTGCGCATTGCAAAGAAGAATGGAGGTCACATTTTCACTTGATATGCATCATAGCAAATATTCTGCTCCGGTGTCGGAGATATGATTGCGACGCAAATTTCACCATTCAACCACGAATACCGCTGATCACCGGTACTGAATTTCAAATGCTGTTTGAAGTAGGTTTTCAGCGGGTCCGGCTTCTTTTTCAGCATAGCCAGCATACCGGGAATGCCCATGTTCATATGGCCATCGGTAAACAGAGAAATGTACGCCCCATCATCCGTTTGAAGAAGGTATCTCGTAGATACATGGGAAAGCAGGGGGACAGCTACGATCATATCATTCCAGTCAGCGCCGACATTAGCCACATTGCCCTGTATCCGCTCACCTTCAAAGCGGCCACCCAGGATCGGGATCACCATATGCCGTCCTTCTGGCCGGTTTCCCGCCATCAGAATGGGACCAACCTTGACATGGATGTAGTAAAGATGCTCCAGCACAGGCTTTTCAAAAAAAGCATTATGCTTGAACTGTGCCGCTTTATCCACCAGCATATATAAATCCATCCGATAAATATCGCCTGTTACCATGCCCACAGCAATCACTACATTCCTGTTCAAATGACGATACTTTTTATGACCGCAGTGGAAGAATACCCGCAGCTTCATTTTACCGTCCTGTGTAAGGATACCGTTTACATCCAACGGGACGATCAGCTTTTCTTCCGTTTCGATGGTATATTTCCCGTCCAGCCAAATATTGCCTTCTGCATCCACTTCCAGCCAATTTCCGCTGCCTTCCCGAACAGAGCCGGTGATGGCGCCTTTTACAGAACCCTCAAAAATGGTGTGGATTTGCTTTGTGTTCCCCAAATCAACAGATTCCCGGACTTGGTATTCCAGAGATAACAGATATTGCAGTTCCGGCGAGGGAAATAAAATAGGCTTTTCCATGTACTGCCCTCCTGACGATATATGTTAAATATAGCGATTGACGAAATCCACCATCATCTGCCATGCTTCCAGAGATTGTGCATATACAGCGGGGTGTTTTCTCGCCTGACTTACCGTGATGATGGTAAAGCCATGAATCGCTCCCTCAAATCTCTTGAAGCTCACATCCACACCGGCACGGGTCAGGGTGTCCTTAAAGCGTTCTGTTTCCGCAGCCAGAGAGTCCTGTCCTGCGGTGATGATCATTGTGGGCGGGAAATGGCTGACCATATCTTCTGTGGCAAGTGCAGGTGAAACCAGAGGATTGCTGCGCTGCTCCGGCAGGCAGTAAGCAGAATCGAAGATCCGGCTCAGCCAGACTGGCAGGGCTCCCTTGGGACGGGGTTTATCCGCAGCATCGGTGGCAATGTCCGTGGGAGGATAATCCAGAATGATACCCTTAAGGCCCAGGGCTTTGCGCTCTTTTTCCAGCAGACCGATGGCGGCACAGAAATTACCGCCCGCACTGTGGCCCATGATCATAATTCGGTCAGAATCGATATGCAGGGCTTCGGCATTCTCTTTTGCGTATTTGATCACAGCATAGCACTGCTCCAATGCGTAGGGGAACATGGCATCGGGTGCAAGGGTATAGTCGATGTTGATGACCTTCACACCGCACTTTTCCACAAACTGCATCATGAACGGATCGTCCATGACTGCGCTGCCCAGCGTGAAGCCGCTTCCGTGGATGTTCACCAGAAG